>DASWOO010000547.1:0-5110 GCA_036404335.1 Kofleriaceae bacterium | reverse complement strand
GGCGAACGCGCCGTTGGCGCCATACGCGACATCGCTGCTCGACGGCAGGGTGAAGCTGCCCAGGTCGGGCGCGCAGTAGGTGTAGCCCGCTGGACCGGCCGGGCCCGCCCGGTAGAAGCCGTGCTTGGTCGCGCCCGGGCTGGGATCTTGGAACGTGGCATTGTTGAACGTGACGGCGCCGGTCGCGGCATATCGATAGTTGAAGCTGCCGTTCGCGCCATAGGCGACGTCGCCCACCGCAGGCAGCGTGTACGTCGCGTTCTCGTCGGCCACGTAGGTGAAGCCCGACGGGCCGACCGGGGTGACGCCACCGCCGCCGGCGCCGGTCGCGCCGCCCGATCCCGAGCTGGTGATGACGAAGTTGGCGCCGGCGGCGTTGGTGATCGTGCCGTAGGTCGAGCCGGTCAGGGTCGCGCTGCCGCGGACGTTGTTGCGGGTCTCGATGCCCGAGGTCCCCGGCGCGCTGACCAGCAGGTTGCTGAACGTCACGCCGGTGATCGCGCCGCTGCCGACGAACAGGACGCCGGCGTAGGTCGGGCTGTCGACGGTGTTGTTGCTGATCGTGTACGTCCCCGCCATGCTCGCGTCGTTGGCCTCCAGGCGGATGCCGCCATCGCCATAGCCGTAGTCGGGATCGAACGAGCCCGTGCGGGTCAGCGTGTTGCCGGTGACGGTCGTGGTCCCCGAGAACGGCACTTCGCCGAACCGGTTGGCGAGATAGATTCCCGAGCCATACTGCACGATGTCGCTTACCGTGTTGTCCTGCACCGTGTTGCCGGCGCCGCCATAGACCGCGATGCCGTTGGCGTGGATCGGGAACTGGACCCGGTTGCCGGTGATCAGGTTGTTGGTGCAGGCGTTGCCGCCGCCGGACCAGATCGCGATGCCGTCGTCGCCGGTGTTGCGAACGCTGGTGTTGGTGACCGACGAGCTCGTCGTCCCGTTGTAGAGATTGATGCCGTCGGCGTAGGTGTCCCAGACACGGCTGTTGCTGATCGCCAGGCCGAGCGTCGTGGGCCCGGTCCAGATGCCGACCTTCAGGTGATAGAGCCAGAGGTTCTGCACCACGGAGTTGGCACCGAAGCCATTGCCGCCGCCGTCGATCCCGGCCTGGAGCTGGCTGTCGTCGCGCAGGGTCGTGCCGCCCGACATCGCGAAGTCATAGAGCTTGATGGTCTTCGCGTTCGGCGTGAACGAGGCCCCCACGCCATCGAGGACCGAGTACCACATGCCGGCGCCGCGGATGGTCACGTTGTTCGCGAAGGCGTTCGGCCGCGAATTGAGGCTGAACGTCCCGGCCGGGATCCACACCGTCCCGCCGTTGCCCGCCGCGCTGACCGCGCTGTTGAACGCCGCGGTGTCGTCATTGCCATCGTTCGCGACCGCGCCGAAGCTGGTGATCGACTGCGATCCGGCCGGCTGGCCGAGCGCGCCCGGCACGCTCTCCAGGTCGATGAAGTCGATATTGTAGTAGGCCGCGGCGTCGGCCGCGTCCTTCTGCAGCTTGACCGTGGCGCCCGCCGGGATCGTCGTGGCCAGCAGGAAGTGCGTCTGATCGAAGAACCGATGCGGGCTGCCGGCGCTCGGATCGTTGGAATACCAGACTGGATTACTGACCGTGTCGCCATAGACCCAGGCGAACTTCGAGCTCAGGTTGAGGGTCTGGACCTTGGCCCCGTTGACGTAGAGGCTCAGGGTGCCTGTCGTGCCGCCGCCGCCCGCCGCGTCCGGCATGTTGTAGCGAAGGTTCAGGCCGTTGCCCGCCGCGGTCGTCGTCCACTGGACATAGCTCCCGGTGGCGGCCAGGTGGACGTACTTGCGCCCCGAGGCCTCGGACTCGACCGTGTGGTACGTCGTCCCGGGCCCGACGAGCGAGCCGGTGTAGCTCCCGCTCTCGGCCTCGTAGGTCACGAACGGCGGGGCGAAGACCACCTTGCTCTCGAGCTCCGGATCGAGCGCCCCGGCGGGCTCGGACTCGGAGCACGCCGCCGTGGCGACCAGCGCCAGCGCGCCCAGCGCGCGGACGTATCTGTTATTCATACTTCCTATCGAACAACCAATCATCGCAGCAGCCTAGTTGTCGCATTCGTGATTGGCATCGATATCAGGGTCGCTTCACGCAGAGCGTGATGAAGCCGCGCCCCGGCCACCCTGAAACCGCATACTTTGTATGCGCGAGGCCTACGCCGCATCGTAAGCTTCATCATGGAGGCGAACCCGCTCGACCAGGTGATCTGGTCCGCCCTGACGACCCAGCACGCGGCGCTCGCCGAGGGCGACGACCTGGCGCGCCGGTACCCGATCGACCTCGGCCTGTTCGCGGCGACCCGAGACACCTCGCCCGAGGCCTGGGCGTCGCTCGAACGCCTGATCCCGGCCGGCTCGGGCGTCGGCCTGTTCTCGGCCGAGCCGGTCGCGCCGACCGGCCCGCTCCAGGTCGTGCTGCGCGAGCGGATCGATCAGATGATGGCGCCGCCGCTCGCAGGGCGCGTCACGCTCGACACGGTCGAGCTGCTCGGCGCGGGCGACGTGGCCGAGATGCGCGAGCTCGTCGAGCTCACGAAGCCCGGCCCGTTCCAGATCCGGACGCACGAGCTCGGCCGCTACCTCGGGATCCGCGTCGGCGGGCGCCTCGTCGCGATGGCCGGTGAGCGGCTGCATCTCGACGGCTACACCGAGATCAGCGCGGTGTGCGCGCATCCCGATCACCGCGGCCAGGGCCTGCCTGCGGCGCTGCTCATCGCGGTCGCGCAGCTGATCGAGGCGCGCGGCGAGCAGGCCTTGCTCCATGTCCTGTCGTCCAACGAGGCCGCGATCCGCCTGTATCGCAAGCTGGGCTTTGTGACCCGCCGCCAGCTGCACCTCGCCGTCGTGGAGCGCCAGGCCTGAGCGTCAGGCCTGAGCGTCAGGGACCGCGCGCGCGGCCTCGAGCGCACGCGTGTGGGATCGAGGCTGCTCGTGGCGCGGCAGGCCATCGTCGGGCAAGGCCCAGCGGATCGCGCTGCCGCACTCGGTCGAGGGCCGGATCGACGGGGCGCCCTGCGTCATCGCGAGCTCGGCCCGCGCGACCGTCGTGAACACGATCGCGGGCACGGGGTTTCCGCCGGTTACAGCTTCGTGAGACCGCCGGGACGACTCGCGCGTTTCTGCTCGTATGCTGAGTCGCCTCGCCGCCGCCATCCTGACCTGCTCGCTGTCGCTTGCCCCCGCCGCCCACGCCAAGGCGATGCGCGCCCCGGTCGCGGAGGAGCAGGCGCTGTCGCCCGCGGCCGTGCGCGCGGCCCTCGCGGCGCGCCGCGAGCACAACATCGCGGCGTTTCGCGCGTACGCCAGCGCCGGCATCTACCCGCACAACTTCGTTCGCCCCGGCCCGCTCAACGTCTGGCGCGATCAAGAAGGCCACCTGTGCGCGGCCGCGACGATGATCGATCGCGACGACAAGCACGCGCTGGTCCGCGACCTCGCGTCGAGCGACAACCACGTCCGCCTGCTCGACGTCACCAGCGGCCCGGTGATGAGCTGGATGCTGACGTCGGGCCTGACGATCGAGGAGATCGATCGGATCCAGAAGCCCGCGCCGCGGCCGAACCCGTCGGCGATGAAGCCGGGCTGGCGCGAGCAGGCCGACGCGTCGCTCGCCGCGAGCTACCGCGAGACCGCGCAGTTCCTCGCCGATCACGCGGCCGCCGGCCTCGACGACGCGACCGACCGCCTGATGGCCAACCCGGCCCTCGCGCGCCAGCTGCTCGCCGGCCACATCTTATCGGCGAACGGAGCTCGCGCGGCGACGGCCCAGGGCTTGTCGCCGCTTCGCCGCCGGCACGCGGCGCGCTGGGGCGCGTCTTCGCTCGAGGCGATGGGTCGTGAGCGGGCGCGAGCGTCCCGGTCGTGCCCCGGGTGCGGCCGGTCACGAGCCGTCCACAGGTTCTCGCCCGGACCCCGCTCGAGCCAGAGGGCGCCCGATCCTCGGATTCTCCACGCCGCGCCCAGCACGTAGCTCACTCGACCTGGTCGAGACGTACCGGCGCTCCTGGCCTCTCTGAGGCTGGGCGCGCCGCCTGACCGGTCAGCCGAAGAACGCCTGGATGTCGCCGGCCAGAAGCGCGGGCTGCTCGAGCGCGGCGAAGTGGCCGCCGGCCGGCATCTCCGTCCAGCGCACGAGGTTGAGGTAGTTGGCGAGGTGCGCGCGCGGCGGAAACGCGATCTCGTCGGGGAACCGCGCGACGGCGACCGGCGTGGCCGGCCGGTCCCCGCTGCGATCCCGCGCGAGCTCGCCCGCGACCTCCTTGTAGAGCCGGATCGACGAGTAGATGGTGTTGGTGAACCAGTAGACGCAGACGTTGGTGAGGAGGGCGTCCCTGCTGAACGCGGCGTCGCGTCCACCCGACCAGCCGTGGAACTTCTCGAGGATCCAGGCGGCCAGGCCGACCGGCGAGTCGCTGAGCGCGAACGCGAGGGTCTGGGGCTTGGTGCCCTGGAGCTGGCCGTAGCCGCTCTCCTCGTCGACCCAGCGCTCGCGCTCGACAAGATAGGCGCGCTCGCCGGGGCCATCGCCGGTCGGGACCGGCACGAAGCGCGCCGGCACGTAGTTGAGGTGCGCACCGATCAAGCGATCGGCATGGCGCCGGCAGAGCTGGAGCGCCACCCAGGCGCCCCAGTCGCCACCCTGGACGCCGAAGCGCGCGTAGCCGAGCTGCGCCATGAGCTGGACCCACAGATCCGCGATGCGCGCGAGGTTCACGCCGGGCCGGGTCGGGATCGACGAGAAGCCATAGCCGGGCATCGCGGGCGCGATCACGTGAAACGCCGGCTGGCCGGCCGCGGGCTCGGCGAGCAGCCGGCTGATCTCGAGCAACTCGAGGTTACCGCCCGGCCAGCCGTGGCACATCAGCAGCGGGATCGCGCCGGGCCGCGTCGACCGGACGTGGAGATAGTGGATGCCGAGT
Organism: Kofleriaceae bacterium; assembly: GCA_036404335.1. GTDB lineage: Bacteria > Myxococcota_A > Polyangia > Haliangiales > Haliangiaceae > JABFXX01. The sequence continues at coordinate 164 of DASWOO010000547.1, read as the reverse complement.
CCGTCGAGCTCGATGCGAAACTGCGGGACCGCGTTGAGCCGGCGCTCCTGCGCGCGCCAGTCGAAGCCATGCTGCCAGTAGGCGACGACGTCGCGCAGGTAGCGCTGCGCGGTGCCCTCGGACCAGCCCACGTCATCGACGACCGGCGGCCAGGCGGTCCGGGC
>DASWOO010000546.1:0-8629 GCA_036404335.1 Kofleriaceae bacterium | reverse complement strand
GTTCGGCGATCGCTGACCACAACGTAGAGGAATTGTCATTCACCTTGATGTTGGAGACGCTCAGGATGGCCGAGAGCTGGATGTCATCAGCAATGAACCATCCGACGGACGGGGAAAAGTTGATGTTTCGATAGTTCGTCGCCCAGCTCAGACCCGCCGAGCCTCCGAGCTCCAGCACCCCGGCCCTGCCGTAGGCCACGTTGCCGCCGATACCGGCCTGGCTGATGATTCCGCCCTTTGGCAGGTCAACTCCTGCTTCTGCGACCGGGGGGGCCTTGTCATGGTCCGACTGCGCTTTGGGCAGCGCGTTAGCATCGCTCGGAGCCGCGCCTGCGTCGGGCGTGTTCGGTGGCACCGTCGGCGTGTCGACGCTGTTCGGAACCGCACCAGTTTTCCCGGACCCGTTTGAACCCTTATCGGAAGATCCACCTGCGTTCTTGCCCGCCGGAGCCTTCGGCTGGGGATCAGCGCTGGCAGGGCTGGCGAGCGCGGTAAGCGTTCCGGCCATGAGCATTTGTGCTAGCAAGATTTTTTTAAGGATCATGAATTCTCTGAAGTGCGGTGAACGAATGTACTACGCTGATCGATAGTTCGTTGCGAAGCACAGCCGGGAGCCAAAATACTGCCGGTCTAGTACATCACGTGCAGATTCCACGCCGCTGCGATCGCCCCCAAGAAGCCGGTTCTCATCGCGACGCGCGGCAAGTCCGACCGATTTCGCACTACGAGCGATTCGCGCTTGCAGCTGATGCGCACGCCTGTACTGTCCGAATGCTGAGGTCCAGCGCTGGTCGGAGGCCTTGCAAGTTCATTCTAGCGGGCGCATTCGCACGATCGGCGCTTTCGCACAGGCACAGGCGCCCGAGTCGTCATTCATGACTCACGTTCGATTCCGCGCGCATCGGACGCGCCGCTGCATTCGGCCGAGACCGGGGCGCCCAGCTAAGGCGTCCAGTGCAGCGACAACAGTGCCCGCCAGTGCGGCTCGCCGACGGCGTTGATCAGGCCGAGGCCAGCCCCGACGCCGACCCGCAGGTGCGCGCTGGCAGCGTAGTGCCCGCCGAGCTCGAGCTCGAGCGGCGTACCGACCGCGGCGTGGCCGTCGAGCGACGTGGCGCCGAACAGCTCGGGGCCGACCAGCAGCTTGCCATCGAGCAGCCGCTCGCCGAGCGCGGCCCCGTAGCGCAGCTCCGAGCCGAAGCTCGAGCCGGCGAACATCGTCTCGCGGCGCAGGAACGCGCTCGCATCGCCGGCGTACTCGAAGGCGCCGAGCGAGCCGGCGACCAGCACGCGCGGCTCGCCGGCGAACGTGGCGTCGCTCATGTAGTTGGTGCGCTGGCCGGACGGCGTCGTCAGCCGCAGGCCGACCGCGATGCGCAGCACCGATCCCGGTGCGCCGACGACGCGGACGTCGCCGACCAGGGCCACGTCGCCGAACGCGAAGGTCGGGGCCGGCAGGCGGGCGCCGTCGTACATACCGCCGGTGCCGTTCTGCCAGGTCGCCATGACCACCGCGGCCGACAGCCGCAGCCGATCGCGCAGGGTCACGCTGACGCCGAGCTGGCCGACCAGCGAGTCGCGCACGACCCGCGCGCGGACGGTATCGGCGTCGTAGATGTCGAGCGGCTCGCGCGCGTAGTCGCTGACCAACGCAACCGCGACCTCGCGCTCACCCGCGAACGTGGCCGAGTCGAGCGCGAACCACGCGCTGTCGGGCGACGCGGCGTGGTAGCGGTCGATCGCCCGGGCGCTCGGGTCGGCCGAGGCGGTCGCCCCCGAGGTACCGGCGGCGATGGCAGCGGCGAGGCCGAGCAGACGCGCCGGGCAGCGGCGCCGCCGGATCGCGAGCGCGACGAGGCCAGCGAGCCCGAGCCCGACCAGCGATCCACGGCCGCCGCCGGCGGCGCTGCAACCGCCGCCCGAGAGGTCGCCGGTATCGCGGGTGAGCTCGAAGGTGACGGTGGCGCTGGCGCTCGCGCCGTACGAGCCCTGAGCGGCGTAGCTGGCCGTGACGGTGTGGCTGCCGACGGTGAGGCCGCCGACCGCGACCGTGGCGGACCCGTGGTCGAGATCGGCCGTCGCCAGCCGCGTGCCGTCGGCGGCGAGGACGTCGACCGTGCCGCCCGGCGTGCCGATCGCGGCGGACACGGTGATCGTGACATCGGCGACGTTGTTGACCGGCGTGTCGGCCGGCGCGCTGGCCGTGATCGTCGTCGGGATGGCGGTCACCTCGAGCGTGGTCGTGGTCGGGGCGGTGGCGCCGGGGGCCTGCGCCGAAAGGATGAAGCGGCCGATCCCCGAGCCGGCGGCGAGCGAGACCGAGACACCGCCGCTGGCATCGGACACCGGGTTCGGGTTGTCCATCGTCGCGGTCGCGCCGGTCGTGGGCGCGCTGAACGCGATCGGCACGCCGGCGATCGCGTTCCCGAACGCGTCGACGACGCGCGCGGTGACGGGTGCGGCGAACGCCGTCGTCGCGAGCGTCCGCTGGGCGCCACCGCCGGTGATCAACACGGCGTGTGGCGCCGCGGGGGTGTTGGTGAGCTCGAACGCGACCTCGGCGGCGCCGGCGACCGACCCGGTCACGCGGTACCGGCCGGCGGTGGGGTCGGCGATCGCGAGCACGGAGGCGATGCCGCCGGCGTCGCTGGTGGCATCGTCCGCCGACAGCTGCGCGCCCGGGGCGTCCGGCGCCGTGAACGCGATGTGCGCGCCGGGGACCGGGTTGCCATACCCGTCGGTGATCGCGAGCGCGAGCGGGTAGGCGAACGGGTGCCCGACCTCGGCTGCCTGCGGCGTTGCCGAGACGAGAGCGGTCGCGGTCGCCGGGCTGCCGGGCAGCGCAGCCAGCGCGAACTCGGCGGGCGCGGCCGCGCCGTCGGCGGTCGCGATGATCGCGAACGACCCGGCCACATACGCGCAGGTCAATGTGGTCTGGGCGGTGCCGTCGGCGCGGGTCGTGACCTCGGCCCGGGCCGGGCTCGCGGTGGCGCCGCTCGTCGGCGCGGTGAACACCACGGTCGCGTCGGGCACGGCGTTGCCGTGCGCGTCCTGGACCAGCACGACGATCGGCGCGGCGAAGCCGGTGGCGACGGTCGCCGATTGCCCCGCGCCGGTGCTCGCGGTGATGGTGTAGACCTCCCCGGCCAGGTTGGCCAGCGCGAAGCTGGCGGCGGTGGCGACATCCTTCGCGGTCGCGGTGACGGCGTAGGCGCCGGCGACGGTGCCGGCGGTGATCGTGGTGCTGACCCGGCCATCGCTGCTGGTGGTCGCGGTCGTCGAGGCCAGCGTACCGGTCGCCAACGTGGCGGGCGCGACGAACGTCACCGTCACCCCCGGCACGGGGTTGGCGAAGGCGTCGAGCACCTGGGCGGCGAGCGGCTGGGCGAACGGGTGTTCGACCTGCGCGTTCTGCGGCGTCGACTCGAGCGCGGCCGTGATCGTCGCGGCCGCGCCGGGCGTGTTGATCAGCGCGAAGCTCACCGGCGAGGCCGCGCCGAGCAGCGACGCGGTGATGGTGTATGCGCCCGCGGTCGTGCCGGCGTGCGCCGTCATCGTCGCGAGGCCGCCGGCGTCGCTCTGGGCCGAGCCGGAGGCGAGCACGGCGGTGGCGCTGCCGGCTGAGGCCGCGAAGGACACGACCGCGGCCGGCACCGGGTTGGCGAACGCATCGAGCACCTTGACGACGAGCGGGGCAAGGTCGGTGTCGACGGTGGCGCGCTGCGCGTCGCCCGCGACGATCACCAGGGTCGCCGGGCTACCCGCGATGTTGCCGAGCGCGAACGCGGCCGCGTCGGCGACGCCGTCGACCGCGGCGTGCACGATGAACGAGCCGCCGAGCTGGTTGGCGGTGGCCGAGACCGCAGCGCCGCCGGTGGCGTCGGTGGTCGCGGTGATGGCCGACAGCGTGACACTCGGGCCGTCGCCGGGGGCGGTGTAGCCGACCGTGGCGCCCGAGACGGGGTTGCCGTAGCGGTCGCGCACCGTCACGGCGAGCGGCTCGGCGTAGGGCTGCGCGACGGTCATCTGCTGCGGCGTGGCGCGGGTGGCGGCGGCGATCGAGGCCGGGCTCCCGGCGGTGTTGGTGAGGTGGAAGGCACAGCTGGCGCCATTCGTGAGGCTGGCGGTGACGTCGTAGGCGCCGGCGACCATGTTCGCGCTCGCGGTGATCTGGGCGATGCCATCGGGACCAGTGGTGGCGCCGGCGGCGCCGAGCGCGGCGCTGGCCGACGAGGCCGGCGCGCTGAACGCCACGGTTGCGTCGGGGACCACGTTGCCCTGGGCGTCCTCGACTACCACGCGCAGCGGGGCGGCGAACGCGACGGCAACGGTGGCCTGCTGCGGCGTCCCGTCGACCGAGGCGATCTGGGCGGCGGCGCCTGGCAGGTTGGTCAGCGCGAAGCTCGCGGTGGCGCTGCCACTGGCGGCCTGTGCGGTATATGCGCCCGTGATGCTGCCCGCGGTGGCGACGATCTGTGCGTCGCCGTGCTCGTCGGTGGTGGCCCCGCCGGGGAAGGTCGCGGTGGCGCCGCTGGCCGGCGCGGAGAACGCGACCGTGGCACCGGAGACAGCGTTGCCATACAGGTCGGCAGCATGGACGGCGAGGGAGACGGCAAAGGCGCCGAGCACGACGGCGGACTGGCCGTCGCCGCCGGTGGCGGTGAGCGTGGCGACGGTGCCGGCGGTGTTGCTGAGCGTGAACGTGGCCGAGCCGAGAGCGCCGACGACGCTGGCGGTGACGGCATAGCTACCCGCAACCTGGCCGGCGGTGGCGGAGACCTCGGCCAGGCCGGCCGCGCTGGTGGTCGCGGTCGCGGCGGCGAGCGTGGCGCGCGCGCCGGTGGTCGGCGCCGCGAAGCTGACCGTGACCCCGGAGACGTCGTTGCCGGACGCATCGGTGACGTGGACGACCAGCGGCTGGATGAACGCGGTCATGACCGTGGCGGTCTGCGGCGAGCCGCTGTCGACGGCGACCACCGCCGCCGCGCCGGCCAGGTTGGTGAGCGAGAAGTCGGCGCTGCCGCTCACGCCGTCCACGGTAGCCGAGATCACGTACGAGCCGGCAACCGTGCCGGCGGTCGGCGTCATGCTGGCCAGGCCGGTGCTGTCCGTCGTTGCCGTCGCCGCCACCGCGGCGGTCGCGCCCGTGCTCGGCGCGGTGAACGACACCGTGACGCCCGCGACGCCGCTGCCGTTGCCGTCGGTGACCCTGGCGATGATCGGCGAGAACGCCGTGCCGACCGTGGCGCTCTGCGGCGAGCCGCTGTTCACGGCGATCGCCGCGGCGGCGCCGACCAGGTTGGTCAGCGAGAAGCTCGCCATGCCGCCGACGCCGCTCACCGACGCGGACACCGCGTAGCTGCCGGCGACCGTGCCGGCCGTCGGCGTGAGCCGGGCGAGCCCCGAGCTGTCGGTAACCGCGGTGGCGCTGCCGAGCGCGGCCGTCGCGCCCGACGAGGGCGCGGCGAAGCTGACGGTCGCACCGGCGACCGGGTTGCCGCTGGCGTCCGCGACCTGCGCGACCAGGGGCGCGGCAAACGCGGCACCGGCGGCGGCCGTCTGATCGCCGCCCGAAACAGCGCTGATGCTGGCGGCCGGGCCAGAGTCGTTGGTGAGCGCGAAGCTCGCCAGCTCGCCAGCCAGCGGCGCCGACGCGGTGACCGTGTAAGCGCCGGCGACCGTGCCGGCGGTGGCGGTGACCGAGGCGAGGCCGGACGAGTCGGTGACGGCCGTCGACGCCGACAGGTTGGCCTGCGCGCCGCTCGCCGGCGCCGTGAAGGTCACGGTGACGCCGGATACCGGGTTGCCGTTGCTGTCGGTGAGCACCGCGACGAGGGGCGCGCCGAAGCTGGCGCCCACGGTGGCGTCCTGCGGCGAGCCGCTCGAGACATCGATGAACTCGGTGCCGTTGTTCACCAGGGTGAAGATCGCGGGCGTGACGCCAGCGACGGTTGCGCTGACGGTGTAGGTGCCGACGGTGGCGTTGGCGGTCGCGTTCACGCTGGCCTGGCCCTGGCTGTCGGTGGTGACCTGGGTGCGGTCCAGGGTTGCGGCGGCGCCCGATGACGGAGCGGCGAACGTGACGGTCACGTTGGGCAGGGCGTTCCCGAGGGCGTCGGCGACGACGACGGAGAGCGAGCTGGCGAAGGCGGTGGAAGGATCGGCGCTTTGATTGGAGCCGCTGACCACGATCACGGCGGCCGGACCGGGCGAGAGGTTCTGCAAGTTGAACGTGACGGGCGTCGCGGCGGCGAGCGTGGCGGTGATCGTGTAGCTGCCCACGACGCTGTTCGCGGAGGCGCCGACCTGGACCATACCGTTGGCGTCGCTGGTCGCGCTGGTGGCAGTCAGCGTCGCGCTCGCGCCGCTCGACGGCACGGTGTACGTGATGGTGGCGCCCGGCACCGGGTTACCGGCAGCATCCCTGGCGATGGCGACCAGGTTGGAAGAGAACACGCCGCCGGTTGGCGCTTGCTGCGGATCGGTCCCGTTGCCGCCGGTCAGGTAGACGAGCTGGGTGGCCGGACCGACGTTGGTCAAGCTGAAGGATGCCGGCGTCGCGACGGACTGGACCGAGGCGGTCACGGCGTACGACCCCGGGGTCGCGTTGGCGGTGGCAGTCGCGGTCGCGATGCCGGCGGCGTTAGTGGTCGTGACGCTGGTGAAGCTCGCGCCGGCGCCGCTCCCCGGTCCGGCGAAGGTGACGGTGATGCCGGAGAGGGCGTTGCCGCTGGCATCGGTGACCAGGGCGGCGAGCGGCGTGGTGAAGGCGCTGCCGGCGGGCGCGAGCTCGCCGTTGCCGGCGTACGGATAGACAACGGCCGCGGGGCCGATGGCAGGGGCCGGGTCGAAGGTGGCGGTCACGCTCTGGTTGCCGCTCATCGTGATCGTGCAGGTGCGATCGCTGCCCGTGCAGGCGCCGCTCCATGATCGAAAAGTGGCGCCGCCGATCGGAGCGGCGGTGAGGACGACCGAAGATCCGTCGGCGAAGGTTCCGGTCGTGCTCGAGCAGGCCGAGCCACACGAGATCCCGCTCGGGGACGAGCTCAGCGTGCCGTTCGACGCGCCGCCCGACTTCGTGAGGGAGAGCGTGCGCGAGGTGCCGATCGGGATGGTGAGCACCGCCGTGTTGTTCGTCGTATCCGGATCGGTGGTCGTGGTCTGCGCGCCCGCCGTCATCGTGTGCGTGATCGAGCCGAGGCCCGAGCCACTCTTGATGGTGCCGCTCACGGTGTACGTGAGCTCTCCGCCGGAGCCGAGCTTCGGACGGGCCGAGATGTTCCCGCTCCCCGACGAGGTGCCGCACTTCGTGCTGTTGCCACCCTTGGTGCGCGTGCACGACCAGGTGACGCCGGTCAGCTGCGCCGGCATGGTGTCGGTCAGCGTCAGGCCGCCCGTGGCGATCGCCGTCGGGCCCGCGTTGGCGACCTTGACGGTGTACTGGATGGTCTGCCCCCAGCCCACGACGGTGCGGTTGGCCGACTGGGTAACCGACACGTTGGCGAACGACGTGGCCGAGCCGGGGATCATGGTCGTCAGCTTGGCGCCGAGCAGGGTGGCGGTGTTGACGGCGCCGATCGAGTAGTTGCCGTTGACGATGCTGCCGGTGGCGGCCGCGTCGATCTTGACGGTGATGGTGAGCGTTCCCGAGGCGCCGGCGCCGAGCGTGCCGAGCGGGCACGACACTGCACCGGTGGCGCCGACCGCCGGGGCGGAGCAGCTCGCGCCCGGGCTGGCCGAGACGAAGGTGGTCTGCGGCGGCGTGACGAAGTCGAGGTGAGCTCCGATGCCGGAGCTGTTGCCGCCGTTCGAGTAGTAGAATGTATAGGTGAGGTTCGAGCTGGCGCTCGCCGTCTGGGCGCCGGTGGACCAGGTGTAGAGCCCGGGCAAGGTGGGTCCGATGCTGTCGAGATAGATGCGCCCGAAGTGCCCGCCGAGCGAGCAGCCGGAGCCGACCACGGTGAGCTTCAGCTGATCGCCGGTGGTGATCGCCGCGGGTCCCGGCGCGATGTCCCCGAGCTGCCAGTTCAACCACTGGGTCGCGTTGCCGGTGACCACGCTGGTCGTGGTGTTCCACGGGACGCCGCTCTGCCCTGCGACGTTGAAGTCGTGGTAGAGGATCGTTCCGCGCGTCACGTTCGTGAGCTCGACGTAGTAATACGGCTGCTGGGTGTAGCCGTGCGAGGGGTTCTCGAGGACCGGCGCGACGGCGAAGCGCACGTGGACCTGGCCATCGGTGGGATCGACGTCGGACGCGCTCACGGTCATCGTCTGCTGCAAGCTGTTGGCGTTCGTGTTCTTCCCGGAGTCGGTCGCGTCCTTGTAGTTCACGCGCACGGCCCGCACGCCGAACAGTGGGTAACGAAAGCTCTGGCCGGTGCCGAGGTCCGGATCGGCCTGGCCGAGCGTCGTCCCGCCGACGACAAAGGTCTCGGCCTTACCGGTACCGGCCGACGACGACAGGTTCAGCGCTGAAAAGCTCGACGGCGGCACGGTCGACGTGCCGGAGATCCCCGCGTTCTGGTACGTGGTGACGCTCCAGCCGGTCGGTGGGGCGGTTCCAATGCTGTCGCTCTCGAAGCCGCCATTCGACCAGATGGCCTGCTGGGCCGAGGATGTCGGTGCGGGT
>DASWOO010000545.1:0-13551 GCA_036404335.1 Kofleriaceae bacterium | reverse complement strand
GTCGAGCTGGGCGACGCGCCGGTCGCGCTCGACACCGCCGAGCTCTACGCCCGGGCCGCGCCGCTGATCGAGCGCACGCTGGCCCAGACCGATCTGCTGTTCGAGCGGCTGCGCGATCGCGGCATCGATCCCGACGACCCGCGCGAGCTCGGCGGGCTATACCTGGTCGGCGGCGCCGCGGCGTTCCCGGCGGTGACCCGGACGTTGCGCGCGCGGTTCGGCAAGAAGCTCCAGCTCGCGGCCCAGCCGTTCGCCGCGACCGCGGTCGGCCTCGCGATCGCCGCCGATCCCGACGCCCACGTCATGATCCGCGAGGCCCTGACTCGCCACTTCGGCGTGTGGCGCGAGGCCGGCGCCGGCGCCGACAAGATCTTCGATCCGCTGATCGGCAAGAACACCGGCGGCGACGCGCCGATCGTCGTCCAGCGCCGCTACCGCCCGGCCCACGCGGTCGGTCACCTGCGGTTCCTCGAGTGCGGCGGCCTCGATCCCGACGGCCAGCCGGTCCAGGACCTGGTGCCGTGGCGCGACGTCTACTTCCCGTACGACCCGGCGCTCGCGACCCGCGGCGACCTGGCGGGCACGGCCGCAACCCTCGACGGCGAGCGCCGCCCCGAGCTGATGGCCAACGAGATCGCCGAGACCTACACCTGCGCCGCCGACGGCACGATCTCGGTCGTGATCGAGAACGTGTCGCGCGGCTACGCGCGGACCTACGACCTCGGCTCGCTGCGCTAGGCGGCGCTAGGCGTGGGTCGCGTGGCCGTGATCGTTCCAGCCGACGATCGCCGGCGCGTCGTCGATCGCGTCGTAGCCAAGGATGCTGATCGAGCTCGGCTTGAGCATGAAGTGGCGGCCCATGCCCGGCGCCAGGCCGAGATAGCGCGCCGCCATCACGCGCAGCAGCACGCTGTGCGCGAAGATCAGCGACGTGCCGGTCAGGCCTTGCCACGTCGCCATGAACGCGTCGATGCGGTGGCCGAGGTCCTCGGGGGTCTCGCCGCCGGGGCAGCCGTCCTTGAGATAGGCCCAGCCCGGGTGCGCCTTGCGGAGCTCGACGGCCATCTGGCCCTCGTAGCTGCCGAAGTCGAGCTCGAGGAGCCGATCGTCGACCACGGCGCGATCGCCGAACCCGGCGAGCTCGGCGGTGCGCCGCGCGCGCGACAGCGGGCTGGTCCACACCCGGTCGAACGTCACGCCGGCGAGGCGCTGGCCGATCTGCGTGGCGTTGAGCTCGCCGGTCGCGGTCAGCGGCAGGTCCTTGCGCCCGGCGAGCCGCCGGGTAGGCGACCACTCGGTGTCGCCGTGGCGGACGAGGTAGATCGTGTGATGGGGAGAGGCGACCATGCGCGGCATGATGAGCGGCCGCTGATGCGCGCGCAACCTACGCCGGAATGTCGATATGGCTAGCCGGGACGAAGTCGGTCAGCCACACGCCGTTCTCCGACACGTAGAACGCGTGACCGGTGCGCGCCAGCTCGCCGGCGCGGATCGTGAGGATCACCGGCTCGCCGCGCCGGCTGCCGACCTTGGTCGCCGTGCCGCGCTCGACCGACAGGTGCACGTGGTGGCGCGCGCGCTTCTCGAGCCCGGTGGCGCGGATGCCGTCGAGCGCGTCGGCGACCGTGCCGTGATACAGCAGCTCGGGCGGGGTCTGCGGGGCGAGGCCGAGCTCGACCGGCACCGAGTGGCCCTGGTTGGCGCGGATCTGCGTGCCGTCAGCCGATAGCGCGAACCGCTGCTTGTCCGACGACGCCACGAGCTCCTCGAGCTGGGCGCGGGTGATCCGCGTGTGGTGCCGCGCGCACGCGGCGAGCAGGCCGTCGACGTCGGTCCAGCCGGCCTCGTCGAGCGTGATGCCTATGCTGGCGGGCTTGTGGCGGAGCACAAGGGACAGAAACTTCGAGAGTTGAACCGACATGACACTGGGTGTGCTTGTGACACTATTGGCGGCCGCCGTCAAGCGAGAACGGCGTCGCGCCAGGCGTCGGCCTCGAACCGCTCGCGGATCTGCCGCAGGATCTTGGCGGTCACCGCCAGCTGCGCGCGCGGGGTCGGCAGGCCGCGGCCGACGGCGGCGATCACGCGGAGGTCGGCGTCGTCCATCTCGGCGACCAGCGCCACGCCGCGCGGGGTCGGCCGCACCAGCTTCGAGCGGCGATGCGCGGGGTTGGCGGCGAGCTCGACGAGGCCATCGGCGCGCAGCCGGTCGACGACGTCCTGGATGTGCTGGCGGCTGACCGAGCGGGCGAGCGCGAGCTGCGGTACCGTGCGCGCGCCGTAGCGGACCAGGCCGCGCAGCACGCCGCGCTGGGTGCCCGACCGGACATCGGGGCCATAGATCTGCTCGGCGACGAACCGGACGCGGTGGCACAGCGCGATGGTCTCGTCGACCACGGCGCGCAGCTCGTCGACGTGGTGGCGCTTGCGCAGCCGGCGCGGCTTGATCGGAGGCATCGTGCGATCTCACGATGTTGACAGGTCACCTGTCAACATCGCACGCGGCGCCGAGCCGTTCGCCGCGCGCGCGGGTACAACGTGACATGACCACCGTCGAGCATCGCCTGCCTCGGATCGCGCCGGACCTCAGCGAGGACCAGCTGCTGGTCGCCCGCTCGGTCCGCACCTACGCGACCAGCCGGCTGGCGCCGCGGGCGGCGGAGCGCGATCGCGACGGCACCTATCCGCTCGACGAGATGGGCCCGCTCGCCGAGCTCGGCCTCCTGGCGATGAAGGTCCCGGCCGAGGACGGCGGCGGCGGCGCCGACAACGTCGCCTACGTCCTAGCGATGGAGGCGGTCGCCGAGGCCTGCGTGTCGACCGCGGTGATCCTCGCGTCGAGCAACCTCGTCGCCAAGATCCTCGCCGAGCACGGCAGCGAGGCCCAGCGCCAGCGCTGGCTCGCGCCGTACGCCGCGGGCCAGCTCGGGCCCGCGAGCTTCGCGCTGAGCGAGCCGGGCTGCGGCTCGGACGCGGCGGCGCTGACCACGGCCGCGCGGCTCGACGGCGATCACTGGGTGCTGTCCGGCGCCAAGATGTGGATCACCAGCGGCGCGCACGCCGGGTTTCACCTCGTGTTCGCGCGCAGCGATGGCCCGGGGCCGACCGGGATCAGCGCGTTCGTCGTGCCGCGCGGCGCGCCGGGGCTCCACGTCGGCAAGGAGGAGCACAAGATGGGGCAGCGCGCGTCGGGCACCGTCGCGCTCAGCTTCGACGACTGCCGGATCCCCGCCGACTGCCTGCTCGGCGTGCGCGGCGGCGGCTATCCGATCGCGCTGTCGGCGCTCGGCGCCGGGCGGGTCGGCATCGCCGCGCTGTCGATCGGCATCGCCGAGGCCGCGCTCGCCGCAGGCGAGGGCTACGTCCGCGAGCGCCGCGCGTTCGGCAAGCCGCTCGCCGAGTTTCAGAACACGCAGTTCGTGCTCGCCGACTGCCGCACCGAGCTCGACGCCGCCTGGCTGCTCACCCTGCGCGCGGCGCGTCTGCTCGACGCGGGCGACAAGGCTGCGGCCGAGACCAGCATGGCCAAGCTGTTCGCGAGCGAGGCGTGCGGCCGGATCGTCGATCGCGCGCTGCAGCTGCACGGCGGCTATGGCTACTCGCAGGAGTACCCGATCGAGCGGATGTATCGCGACGCTCGGGTCACGCGGATCTACGAGGGCACCAGCGAGATCCAGCGGATCGTGATCGCGCGCGAGCTGCTGCGCGCCCATCGCTGACGCGTGTCGCAGCGTCGCACCGCGCAACGCACGCGCTGACCGTAGCGAAGGGTCGTGGTGGCGCGCGATGCTGCAGTCATGCGCTATGCGTTCGTGTTGCTGGCGGCGTGCTCCGCCACGCCCAGATCTTCCACTGTCGCGGGCGACGCCGGGGGCTTCGCGGCTGCCAGCGACGCCATCGTCGCCCACCTCCACGCGATCGAGCCGGCCGACGCCGTGTCGCAAGGCCTGCACGACTTCGACGGCAAGCTGCCCGACGTCTCGCCCGCCGGCCTCGACCGCGCCGTCGCCCAGCTGCGCGCGGATCTGGCTCAGCTCGATCAGCTCGCGCCACCCGGCGTGCTGCAGCGCGAGGAGCGCGCGGTCCTGCGCCAGAGCCTGCACGAGCGGCTGTTCAACCGCATCGACCTCGACGCCTATCGCACCAACCCGATGACCTACACCGGCGCGATCAACCTCGACGCGTACATCATCCGCGACTACGCGCCTGCCGCCCAGCGCGCCGCGGCCGTCATCTCGCTGTGCAAGGCGCTGCCGGCCTACCTGACGCAGGCCCGGGCCAACCTCCGGCCGCCGATGCCGCGCACCTGGATCGACACCGCGCTGCTCCAGACCAAGGGTTACGTCGACTTCGTCGATCACGACATCCGCGATCAGCTCGCCCCGGCCGGCGTCGCCGAGCTGGCGCCCGCGCTCGAGGCCTGCAAGGCCGCGCTGACCGAGCACGCTACCTGGCTCACCCAGCAGCAGGCACAGGCCACGCAAGCCTTCGCGCTCGGCGCCGACAAGTTCATCCGCATGCTCGCCGAGACCCAGGGCGTGACCACCGACCTCGCCGCGCTGCGCGTGCTGATCGACGCCGACCTCAAGCGCAACCTCGCCGCCATGACCGAGGCGGCCCACGCGATCGACCCCAAGCGGCCGGTTGCCGAGGTCGTCGCCGCCGCCGCCGAGGACAAGCCGGCGGCCGACCAGGTCCTGCCCGAGGCCACCGCGCAGGCCGCCATGCTGCGCAAGTTCATCGTCGAGCACGACGTCATCACGATCCCCACCGACGATGTCGCCATGGTCCGCCCGTCGCCGGCGTTCCAGCGGTGGAACGCCGCGTTCCTCGATAGCCCGGGCCCCTTCGAGAAGACCAAGCTCCCCGCCTACTACTACATCTCTCCGCCCGATCCGGCGTGGCCCGCCGCCGAGCAGCGCGCCTATCTCCCGGCGCGCGCCGACATGCTGTTCACCACCGTGCACGAGGTCTATCCGGGCCACTTCATCCACAGCCTGCACATGCGGCGCAACCCGTCGCGCATCCTGCAGAGCTTCTGGACCTATTCCACCGGCGAGGGCTGGGCCCACTACGCCGAGGAGATGATGTTCGACGCCGGCGCCGGCGACCACACCCCCAAGGCCCGCATCGGCATGCTCAAGGAGGCCCTCCTGCGCGACGTCCGCTTCCTCGTCGCCCTCGGCGAGCACACCGCCGGCATGACCGTCGACCAGGCCACCCAGCTGTTCCGCGACCAGGCCTTCGTCGACCCCGGCAACGCCCGCCGGCAGGCCGTCCGCGGCACCTTCGATCCCATGTACCTGTCCTACACCCTCGGCAAGCTCATGATTCGCAAGCTCCACACCGACTGGCTCGCCTCGCACCCCGGCGCCTCGCTCGCCGCGTTCCACGACGCCTTCCTCGCCCACGGCTGCGCCCCGATCCCCGTCATCCGCGCCGCCATGCTCGGCCCGCAAGGCGGCCCGGCGATCTGAGCCGCGGCGGCGATGGCAGCATCGTTGTTGTTAGGCGTTCGATGCTCGCGGCCTCGTCGCGCGAGGTGGCAGCGCAGAGCCCGCGCGCGGGCTACAGGTCGTACTGCAGGCCGAGCTCGACGACTTGATCGGGCGGGATGTTGAAGAACTTGGTCGCGGAGTCGGCGTTGCGGGCGAGGAAGGCCAGGATGGTCTCGCGGAAGGCGCCCATCTCGCCGGCGTCGGTGGCGAGGAGGGTCTCGCGGCCGAGGTAGTAGGTCAGCTCGCTCGGCGACGGGGTCATGCCGAGCTGGGTGAGGGCGCGGGCGACGAGCTCGGGGACGTCGCTGCGCTCCATGAAGCCGACGTGGGCGACGACGCGATGCAGGGCGGGGCCGAGCTCGATCAGCTGGATCCGCTCGGGCTCCTCGAGGGTCGGCGAGCGCTCGATGATCAGGGTGAACAGCAGGACCTGCTCGGGGAGGACGCGGACCTTGAGGGCGTGGTAGGCGAGCGGCGCCGGGATGTGGTCGGTGTTCGAGGCGAGGAACACGCCGACGCCGGGCATGCGGGTGATGCCGGTCGCGGTCGCGCTGAGGAAGTGGTCGATCGTCGGGGCGTTCTCGGTGGCGCGCTGGATCAGGAGGGCGCGGCCCTGCTTCCAGGTGATCATGATGAAGAACACGGCGGCGCCGACCAGGAGCGGGACGTAGCCGCCGTCGATGATCTTGATGAAGTTGGCGCCGAAGAACGGGATGTCGAACGACAGGAACAGGATCAGCAGCGGCAGGGCCTTGATCCGCGGCCAGTGCCAGGTCTCGCGCGCGACGACGTAGTAGACGATCGACGTGATCGCCATGGTGCCGGTGACGGCGATGCCGTAGGCCGACGCCAGGCTGCTCGACTTCTGGAACGACAGGACGAGGATGACGCAGGCGATCATCAGGCCGTAGTTGATCTGCGGGATGTAGATCTGGCCCTCGGCCTCGCTCGAGGTGTGGCGAATGGTGACGCGCGGGAAGTAGCCGAGCTGCACCGCCTGGTGGGTGAGCGAGAACGCGCCGGAGATCAGCGCCTGGGAGGCGATGATCGTCGCCATCGTCGCGAGGATGACGAGCGCGTAGGTCGGCCAGCCGGGCGAGACCAGCGAGTAGAACGGGTTCTGCGCCGCGGTCGGGTCGTGGAGGATGCGCGCGCCCTGGCCGAAGTAGTTCAGGATCAGCGCGGGCATGGCGACGAGCCACCAGCCGAGCCGGATCGGCCGGGCGCCGAAGTGGCCCATGTCGGCGTAGAGCGCCTCGCCGCCGGTGACCGCGAGCACGACGCCGCCGA
This sequence comes from Kofleriaceae bacterium, assembly GCA_036404335.1. Classification (GTDB taxonomy): domain Bacteria; phylum Myxococcota_A; class Polyangia; order Haliangiales; family Haliangiaceae; genus JABFXX01. Next base: position 6,763 of record DASWOO010000545.1, on the reverse strand, counting down.
GCACCGCGACGCCGCGCCAGCCGTGGCTGCCGAGGAACTCCACGGCGTGGAGCGGCGACAGCGCCTGGAGCACGCCGGGGTGCACGACGATCTGGCGGACGCCGAGCACGCCGATGGTGACGAACCAGACCATCATGACCGGGCCGAACAGCCGGCCGACGCTGGCGGTGCCGTGGCGCTGGATCATGAACAGGCCGATGAGGATCGCGCAGGTGATCGGCACGACCGCCGGCTTGAGCGTCGGGGTCGCGACGCCGAGGCCCTCTACGGCGCTTAGCACCGAGATCGACGGGGTGATGATGCCGTCGCCGTAGAGCAGGGCGGCGCCGATCAGCACGAGGATCGCGATCGTGCCGACGTGGGTCGAGCGGCTCGACGAACGCCGGCTCGGCGGGACCAGGGCGAGCAGGGCGCAGATGCCGCCCTCGCCGCGGTTGTGCGCCTTCATGATGAACGACAGGTACTTGACGCCGACAACCATGGTCAGCGACCAGAGGATCAGCGACAGGATGCCGAGCAGGTTGTGGCCGCTCGGCGGCACGCCGTGCTCGCCCATGCATTCGGTCAGCGTGTACAGCGGGCTGGTGCCGATATCGCCGAACACGATGCCGAGCGCGGACAGGGTCAGCGCGGCAACTCCCGTGCGCGGCGCGTGCGGATCGTGGCTCACGTCAGCAGGCTAGAGGTCGGTCCAGGGCGCCGCAAGCACGTGAGGATGAAGCTGGCGAACCCCGGGTTGTGTACGCCGGAGGTCAGTGGCGTGTCCGGCCGGCTGCACCCGGCTGCAACCTGTTGAAACGATAAAGTTGCCCGGGCGGCGCAGTGCTTGCACAGTGGATGCTCCATGCCGATTCCGCCGTTCCTCGCGACCTCGTTGCCTCGCACCCTGCTCGGAGGCGCCGCGGCGCTGGTCGGGATCGGCGCGCTGGTTTACGTGGCCGCCGGCGAGCGGCAGGCCGAGCCGAGCCGGACGATCGTGGACCCGCCCAAGGTCGCGGTCGCGCCGAAAGCCGAGCCGGCGGTCGCGCCGGCGGCCAAGCCCGCCCCGGCGCTCGACGCCGACGTCAAGCTGGTGTTCACCGCCGACGGCGCGACGTACCTCAAGCTCGCCGAGGTCGGCAACCGCCACGATGACGGCGACGACGGCACGCCGCGCCCCGACAAGGACGGCCTGGCAATGCCCAGGCACGGCGCCGTCAAGCACGTCGAGGACGACAACGTGCACGCGGCCGTCGGGCCGGTCGCGCTCGACGACGTGCCGATGATGTACGCGGCGTGGCTCGGCCGCCGGTTCCGCGTCGACGAGCACTGCGAGGCGAGCATCGTCGGCTTCGCGGTGGTGTCGCGCCTGACCGGCGATCCGGCCTACGCCGACGCCAGCAGCTGGACCGCCGCCAGCGTGATGAAGGCTGGCCGGCCGGTGCTCGCCGCCAAGCTCGACGGCTGCAAGGGCACGCTCGCGCGCGACGCCCGGCTCTCGCCGATCGTGTTCCCCGACGTCCGCCACGACGCCGCGCTCGAGAAGCGCGGGCTCGACCAGCTGCTGCGCTCGCCGCTCGCCGCCGAGACCCAGCGCGACTGGGACCGCCAGCTCAAGGAGCTCGGCAGCGACCAGGCCGCGCCCGAGCGCTGGACCGCGCCCGACAACATCAAGACCCAGGTGCTGCGCCACCCGCGGACCGGCGCGACCTTCGTGTCGGTGCAGATCGCCGTGCCCACCTCGTGCGGCGCGCCCGAGGCCAACATCTGGGCGCTGTACCGGGCGACCGACGCCGGCCTGGTGCCGGTCGTCGAGCGCAAGATGGACGACGTCCAGTCGATCGATCAGCTGGTCGACCTCGACGGCGACGGCACGTTCGAGCTGCTGGGCTCGCCGTGGATCAGCAACGAGCAGGTGATCCTGCGCGCGACCGGCCAGCGCCTCGAGTCGCTGGTCACGCCGTTCTACGGCTGCCCCTGCTGATCGCCTGGTGTAGATTCCGCGGATGGCCATCGTCGGTCGTACCACCGTCCGCTGTCCGAGCTGCGATCGCGAGACCGAGTGTCAGCTGACGCAGAGCATCAACGCGCGCACCGAGCCCGACGCCAAGGCGCGGCTGCTCGCCGGTGAGCTCAACACGCTGGCCTGCGCGTGCGGCCGGCGCAGCCAGCTCGCGGTCACCGTGCTGTTCCGCGATCCCGATGCCGACTACTGGTGCCAGGTGTGCCCGGGCGGCGAGGTCGCGATGGCCGAGGGCGAGGCCGCGTTCCGCAGCGCGGGCACCGGCGGCACCCAGCGGCTGGTGCCGTCGCAGAACGCGCTGATCGAGAAGCTGAAGCTGGTCGATGCCCAGCTCGAGGACTGGGCGATCGAGATGAACAAGGTGCTGCTGCTCGCGTCGCGCGAGGACCGCGACCTCGAGCGCGTCCTGCTGTTCGATCGCGCCGACGACGATCGGATCCACTGGGCGCTGTTCGAGGACGATGGCGTGCGGGCGATGGCCAGCCCGCGCGCGGCGTACGCCCGGCTGGCCGCGAGAATCTCGGGGCGGCCGGCGATGGGCGAGTACCGGATCGACCGGGCGTGGGCGATGGAGGCCGTGCGCAAGATGATCGCCGAAGCCAACTGAGCGGGCGTCGACGAAACTGGCGCTGGTCTCGCGCCGGGCAGTCGTGCTATCGCGGGACATGCAGCGATTCGTGTGTGTGATGGTGCTGGCGCTGGCCGCGACGGCGGCGTGCGAGCACAAGTCGGCCGACTCCTCGAGTGGCCTCGGGTTCCCGACGCGGGCGGCGGCGGTGGGCGATCTCCCGGATAACCCGATGATCGCCAACATCCCGGCCGACACCGCGTACGCGCTGGTGTCGTTCAAGCCGTTCCCGCTCGAGCTGATCCAGAAGTTCATGGGCGTCAGCGTGCCGATGTGGCGCAAGCTGCTCGAGAACGAGAAGTCGAGCGATCCGGCGGACGAGGTCATCCGCCAGGACGTGGTCGGCGCGCTCGATCACCTCGACGTCGCGACGATCGAGGCCCAGGGCTTCACCACCAAGGCGCGGGTCGCGCTCTACGGCCTGCCGTACCCGGTGCTCCGCCTCGAGATCGCCGACGGCGAGAAGATCTTCGGCCTGATCCAGCGGACCGCCGAGCGCTGGCACAAGCCGCTGCCGCCGGTGACCCAGCGCGCGGGCGGCCGGTTCTGGCAGATCGACTCGGCGGAGATCTCGTTCGTGCTCGCGATCCTGCCCAAGGAGCTGGTGGTCGCCGTCGCGCCCAAGGCGGTGATCGACAACCAGCTGGCGCAGATCCTCGGCGAGCAGAAGCCCGCGCAGGCGCTGAGCGCGGCGCAGTTCAAGTCGATCGCCGAGCGCGATGGCTACACCGGCCTGGGCATCGGCTTCGCCGACCTCGCGCGGATCGCGGCGCTGGTCGCCAAGCAGGCCCCGACGCCGGCGTGCAGCGAGGCGATCACCGGGCTCGCCCGGCGCGTGCCGCGCGTGACCACCGGCTACGGCGAGCTATCGGGCAATAAGATGAGCTTCGGCATGGTCGTCGAGCTCGCGCCCGACGTGCTCGCCGAGGCCAAGACGCTGACCGGCAAGCTCGCCGGCCTCGACCAGCTGCTCGCCGCCAAGCCGGCGCCGGCGATGGCCATGGCGTTCGCGGTCGACCCCGAGCACGCCCGGCTCGCCGGCGGCCACGCCGCGGCGGTGCTCGCCGATCTCGGCCAGCGCTGCCAGTTCGGCGGCATGTCCGACGCGATGCAGAACGCGGTCACCGCGCTCGCCAAGCCGCTGCCACCGTTCGTCGGCGGGCTGCACGGCGGCTACGCGGTGGTCAGCAAGATCGTGGTCGGTCAGCACGGGCCGGAGAACGTCGAGGGCTTCGGCTCGGTGCAGATCGACAACGCCGGCGAGGTCGTCAAGCTGGCGCAGATGAAGCTGACGACGTTCGACCTGCCGACCGACGGCAAGCCGCACGTGCTGCCCGCCGAGCTGGCGCCGATCAAGGGCCACGCCGCCGCCAACGATCACGCGATCGGCTTCGCGTCCGGGCCGACGAGCGAGGCCGACGCGACGCGCGGCCTGGGTGGCAAGCTGCAGCCGGCGCCGCTCGCGATCGGCGTGTTCGATTACAGCCAGCTCGGCTCGCTGATGCCGGCGCTGCCGCCCGGCGCCGATCCGACGCAGGTCGGCCTGATCGGCGACATGAAGAAGATGTTCAGCATGCTCGGCGTGCTGGTGATGCAGCTGGTGATCGACGACCGCGGCGTCGTCATGTGGATGTCGCTGGACTCGAAGTGAGCCAGCGCGCCAGGTAGGGCGCGGTCTTGCTGCGCCGGGCCCTGGCCACGTCGCGCGGCGGGCCGGCGGCGACGACCTGACCGCCCTCGTCGCCCGCGCCGGGGCCGATGTCGATGACCCAGTCGCTGCCGGCGATGACCCGCAGCTCGTGCTCGACGACGATCACGGTGTTGCCGGCGGTGACCAGGCCGTCGAGCTGGGCCATCAGCCGGTCGATGTCGGCGGGGTGGAGCCCGGTGGTCGGCTCGTCGAGGACGTACAGCGCGTCGCCGCGCTGGGCGCGCTGCAGCTCGGTGGCGAGCTTGATCCGCTGGGCCTCGCCGCCGGACAGCTCGGTCGCGGGCTGGCCCAGCCGCAGGTAGCCGATGCCGACCTGGCGGATGATGTCGAGCGCGCGGGCCAGCGGCGGGACGTCGGTGAAGAACGCGGCGGCCTCGTCGACGGTCATGCCCAGGACATCGGCGACGGTCCGATCGCGGTACGTGACCTCGAGGGTCTTGGCGTTGTAGCGCGCGCCGCGGCACACCGGGCACGGCGCGTAGACGCTGGGCAGGAACAGCATCTCGACGAACACGAAGCCCTCGCCCTGGCAGTGATCGCACCGGCCCTTGGCGACGTTGAACGAGAACCGGCCGGCGTCGTAGCGCCGCGCCCGCGCCAGCACCGTCGACGCGAACAGGCTGCGGACGTGGTCGAACAGCCCGGTATACGTCGCCAGGTTCGAGCGCGGCGTGCGGCCGATCGGCTTCTGATCGACGCGGACCAGCCGGCGGATGCCGACCAGCCCCGAGACCGCGCCCGCGGTCGCGATCGGCGCGGCGGCACCTTCACCGTCGGCTCCGTCCGCGGCGTCCTCGTCGAGCTGCTGGCCGAGCGCGGCCGCGACCAGCTCGACCAGCGCCTGGCTGACCAGGCTCGACTTGCCCGAGCCCGACACGCCGGTGACCGAGGTCAGCGCGCCGAGCGGGAACGCGACGTCGAGGCCGGCGAGGTTGTTGCGCGTGACGCCGGTCAGGGTCAGCCAGCCGCGCGGCGTGCGCGGCGCGCGATCATCGTCGCCCGTGGCGGCGAACAGGTACTTCGCGGTCTGCGACCGGGCGACCGCGGCGAGCCCCGGCAGCGGTCCGCTGTACAGGATCTGCCCGCCGTGCTCGCCGGCCGCGGGCCCGACGTCGACGATCCAGTCGGCGCGGCGGATCACGTCGAGGTCGTGCTCGACCACGAACAGCGAGTTGCCGCCGCGGACCAGGCGCGCGAGCGCGGCGAGCAGCGCCTCGGTGTCGGCCGGGTGCAAGCCGGCCGAGGGCTCGTCGAGCACGTAGACCACGCCGAACAGGTTCGAGCGGACCTGGGTCGCGAGCCGCAGCCGCTGCAGCTCGCCCGGCGACAGGGTCGGCGTGCTGCGATCGAGGGTCAGATAGCCAAGGCCGAGCTCGAGCAGCGCGGCGAGCCGCGCGACCAGATCCTCGGCGATCCGCCGCGCGACCAGCGCCTTCTCCGACGAGCGCCGGTCGTGCTGGCCTCCGCCGGGTCGCACCGCCCCGGCCTTGGCGTACGGCGCGAACAGCGCCGCGAGCTGCTTGAGCGGCACCGCCTGGATCTCGGCGATGTCGTGCCCGGCGAACGTCACCGACAGCGCCTCCTTGCGCAGCCGCTTGCCGCCGCACTCGGCGCAGTCGGTCGCCAGCATGTACTGCGCGACCCGGCGCTTCATCATCGCGCTCTGCGTCGTCGAGAACGTGTGCAGCACGTGGCGCCGGGCGCTCGAGAACGTGCCCATGTAGCTCGGCTCGGCCTTGCGCTTGCGCGCCTGCCGGGTCTCGGCCGGGGTCAAGCCCGCCCACACCGGCACGGTCGGTTGCTCCTCGGTAAACAGGATCCAGTCGCGCGTCTTCTTCGGCAGGTCGCGCCACGCCACGTCGACGTCGTGGCCCAGCGACACCAGGATGTCGCGCAGGTTCTGGCCGCCCCACGCCTGCGGCCACGCGGCGATCGCGCGGTCGCGGATCGTCCGCGACGGGTCGGGCACCATCGACGCCTCGGTCACGTCGTAGATCCGGCCCTGGCCGTGGCAGGTCGGGCACGCGCCCTCGGGCGTGTTCGGCGAGAACGACTCGGCGTAGAGCAGCGGCTGGCGCCGGGGATAATCGCCGGCGCGCGAGTACAGCATGCGCAGCAGGTTCGATAGCGTCGTCACGCTGCCGACCGACGACCGGGTCGTGCCCGCGCCGCGCTGCTGCTGGAGCGCGACCGCCGGCGGCAGGCCGTCGATCTCGTCGACCTCGGGCACCGGCATCTGATCGAACAGCCGCCGGGCGTACGGCGACACCGACTCGAGGTAGCGGCGCTGGGCCTCGGCGTACAGCGTGCCGAACGCGAGCGACGACTTGCCCGAGCCCGACACCCCGGTGAACACGACCAGCGCATCGCGCGGCAGCTCGACCGAGACGTCCTTGAGGTTGTTCTCGCGCGCGCCGCGGAC
>DASWOO010000544.1:0-10775 GCA_036404335.1 Kofleriaceae bacterium | reverse complement strand
TGTCGCGCGGCCGGATGATCTCGTCGATGTAGCCCAGCGACGCGGCCTTGTACGGGTTGGCGAACCGCTCGCGATACTCGTCGGTGAACCGCGCCTTGGCGGCGGCGCGCTCGGCGTCGTCCTTGATCTTGTCGAGCTCGCTCTTGAAGATGATGTTGACCGCGCCGTCGGGGCCCATCACCGCGATCTCGGCGCCGGGGTACGAGACGTTGACGTCGGCGCGGATGTGCTTGGACGCCATGACGTCGTACGCGCCGCCGTAGGCCTTGCGGGTGATCACCGTGATCTTGGGGACCGTGGCCTCGGCGAACGCGTAGAGCAGCTTGGCCCCGTGCTTGATGATGCCGCCGTACTCCTGGTGCGTGCCCGGCAGGAACCCCGGCACGTCGACGAACGTGATCAGCGGGATGTTGAAGCAGTCGCAGAACCGCACGAACCGCGCGGCCTTGGTCGACGCGTCGATGTCGAGGCAGCCGGCGAGGTGGGCCGGCTGGTTGGCGACGATCCCCGCGGGCCGGCCGTCGAACCGAGCGAAGCCGACGACGATGTTCCTGGCGTAGTCCTTGGCGACCTCGGTGAACTCGCCGTCATCGACCACGCTGGTGATGATCTTCTTGATGTCGTACGGCTTGTTGGACTCGAGCGGCACGACGGTGTCGAGCGCCTCGTCGGCGCGATCCGGCGGATCCTGGCTCGGCCGCAGCGGCGGATCCTCGGCGTTGTTGCTCGGCATGTAGCTCAGCAGCTCGCGCAGCCGCTGGAGGCACGACAGCTCGTCGGGCTCGGTGAAGTGCGACACGCCGCTCTTGCCGGCGTGGGTCATCGCGCCGCCGAGCTGCTCCTTGCTGACCTCCTCGTGGGTCACCGTCTTGATCACCTCGGGGCCGGTGATGAACATGTACGACGTGCGATCGACCATCAGGATGAAGTCGGTGATCGCCGGCGAGTACACCGCGCCGCCCGCGCACGGCCCCATGATCGCCGAGAGCTGCGGGACCACGCCCGACGCCAGGGTGTTGCGCAGGAAGATGTCGGCGTAGCCCGCGAGCGACTCGACGCCCTCCTGGATCCGCGCGCCGCCCGAGTCGTTGAGGCCGATCACCGGGCAGCCGATCTTGGTTGCCAGGTCCATGACCTTGCAGATCTTCTGGGCGTAGGCGCCGGACAGCGAGCCGCCGAACACGGTGAAGTCCTGGGCGAACACGCAGACCGGCCGGCCCTCGATCATGCCGTGGCCGGTGACCACGCCGTCGCCGAGGATCTTCTGATCCGCCATGCCGAAGTCCGCGCAGCGATGGGTGACGAACTTGTCGAGCTCGACGAAGCTGCCGTCGTCCAGCAGCGCCTCGATCCGCTCGCGCGCGGTCAGCTTGCCGGCCTCGTGTTGCTTGTCGATGCGCGCCTTGCCGCCGGCGAGCGTGGCTTTCGCCTCCATGTCTTCGAGGTGCTGGATCGGATCGCGGGAGCTCACAGGCCCGCGACTCTACACGCCGGACGCGGCGACGAACACGTCTGCGTAGCGTTTGGCGATCAGCGTCGCGTCGAACCGGCTGCGCACCGAATCGATCAGCGCGGCAGGATCGAGCCGGGTCTTCGTGGCCTGGGCCAGCGCCGCGGCCAGGCCGTCGACGTCCTCGACCGGCGCGAGCCAGCCGTTGATCCCGGGCTGGAGCAGCGCGGCCACGCCCGGGCACGCGGTCGCGACCACCGGCGTGCCGCACGCCAGCGCCTCGAGCGCGACGTTGGGGAAGCCCTCGTAGCGCGACGACAGGACGTAGAGATCGGCGGCGCGCATCAAGGGATAGGGGTTGGCGACGAACCCGGCGAAGTGGACGCGGTCGGCGATGCCGAGCTCGCCGGCCTGGCGCTTCAGCGCCGCCTCGTCGGGGCCGGTCCCCGCGATCGTCAGCTCGGCGCCCGGCACGGTCTGGCGCAGCCGGGCGAACGCCGGCAGCAGGATGTCGAAGCCCTTCTGCGCGCTGAGCCGGCCGACCGCGAGCAGCGCCGGGGCGCCGGGCAGCCTGGTCTGCGCGCTCGCCGCCGCGGTGACCTCGTCGACGTCGATCGGGTTGCCGATCGTCGTCATCGGCTGGGTCAGGCCGAGCGCGCGCAGGTCGGCGGCGATCTCCTCGCCCTGGCAGATCAGGTGCGCGGCGCGGCCGAGCGTGAATCTGTTGATCGCCATGCTCGCGCGGTGCTTGAGCGGCGCGGCGCGGACCAGCTCGGCCTGGTTGCTCGTGATGTTGTTGGCCGGCCGCAGCACCAGCTTGGTCGTGCGCGGGAACAGCGGCTGGGCGAGCCCGGCGGTGAAGGTCATGCGCAGGGTCGCGACCACCACGTCGGGGCGCAGCCGGCGGACCAGGCGCGCGAGCGGCAGCACCGGGTAGCGCGTCGCCGTGCCGGTCTCCTTACCCAGGTGGTGCACGGCCACGTCGGCGGGCAGCCGGCGCAGGTAGTGGCCGGTCGGCTCGGCGGTGACCAGCGACGGGGTGACGCGGGCGCGATCGAGCTTGCGCAGCAGCTCGAAGAACACGCGATCCGGGCCGCCCTTGTCGAGCGCGGGGATCGCGAACAGCACCTGGATCGGCCGGCCGGCGGGCATGGGCCGGCGACTTTGCCCGAATTGACCCGCGCTGGCTATTCGCGACGGAATGCCCCAAAGTGTCTCCGTGTACCTGCGCATCACCGCTCTGGTGATCCTCGGTCTGCTGCTCGGCGGGCCCGCGCATGCCAGGCCACGGGCGAAGCGGCCGGCGCCGCGCTGGCTGACCCTGCCGGTGGCGCCGGCGATGCCGAGGCCGACCTCCGAGGGCCAGGTCGAGACCAGCGGCGCGCAGATCGCCTACGCGGTCTACGGCAAGGGCGACCCGGTCGTGCTGCTGCACGGCGGGCTCGGCAACTCGGCGCATTTCGGCTTCCAGCTGCCGGCGCTGATCGACAAGTTCCAGGTCATCACGATCGACAGCCGCGGCCAGGGCAAGAGCACGCTCGGCACCACGCCGGTCACCTACGACCTCATGGCGCTCGACGTGATCGCGGTGCTCGACAAGCTCGCGCTCAAGAAGGCGTCGGTCGTCGGCTGGAGCGATGGCGGCGAGGTCGCGCTCAAGCTCGGCATCGCGTTCCCCGACCGCGTCGATCGGCTGTTCGTGTTCGCGGCCAACTACGACGCCAACGGCTCGAAGTCGCGCAACGGCCCGATCCGGACGTTCACCGGCTACTACCTGCGCTGCAAGAAGGAGTACGAGCAGCTGTCGACCGACGGCGTGACGTACAAGGGTCTGGGCGAGGCGCTGCGCTCGCTGTGGCACAGCCCGACCGGCATCACCAAGGATCAGCTGCGCTCGATCAAGGCGCCGGTGCTGATGGCCGACGGCGACCGCGACGAGGTGATCGAGCTCGCGCAGATCGTCGAGATGTCGAAGCTGATCCCGAACGCGCAGCTGAAGGTGTTCAAGAACGCGAGCCACTTCGCGCTGTGGCAGGACCCGGACGCCTTCAACCAGGCGATGCTGAGCTTTCTGCGCGGCGACCCGGGTGCCGCAAACAGCATCGGCGCGAGTCCGGTCGGCGCGGGCGGTACGAGCGCCTCGCACGCGAAGCTGTCTGGTACGTGAAGATTTCGTAGCCAAACGCAGCGTGCATCACCGCAGGAAGCGCCAAGGCCCCGTGCGCAAATGACACAGCGTGCCAACCGAGTTATTCGCGCTAGTTGCAGGGCATGAGATCGATGCATGATGGGCGCTTGGGGATTGAACGTCTCGTCGGTCCCTGGCACTAACGGCTCACTTCGCATGCCACGCTTTTTTCGTCGCAGCCTCCAGGTCGTGTTCGACCTCGCCGTGCTGTCCGCGGCCTACTGGCTCGGGTTCCTGTTCCGCTTCGAGTTCTCGATCCCGGGCGCGTGGGTACCGTCGGCGCTGGTCGGCTGGCCGTACGTCGTCCTGATCGAGTACGCGCTGCTCAGCGCGCTGGGCGTGCCGCACGACTCGTGGCGCTACATCAGCCTGCGCGACACGGCGCGGATCGCCGGCGCGCTGCTGCTCGCGACGGTGCTGCTGGTCGCGCTGCGCGCCGCGATCCCGCGGGTGTTCTCGCTGTTCGGCCTGCCGTACGGCGTGGTCTGCATGAACTTCTTTCTGTGCTTCGTCGGCCTGGTCGGCGTGCGCGCGACCCGGCGGATCTACGGCGAGACCCAGGAGCGCAAGCAGCGCTCGGCCGAGAAGAAGCGCGAGCGCGTGCTGCTGATCGGCGCGGGCCAGGCCGGCGTGATGGTCGCCCGCGAGATCGCCTCGCGCCGCGACCTGGCGCTCCAGCCGGTCGGCTTCCTCGACGACGACCACCGCAAGCTCGGCGCCCGCGTGTTCGGCCTGCCGGTGCTCGGCCGGATCGATCAGCTCGCCGAGATCGCCCAGCGCAAGCGGGTCAGCCGCGTGCTGATCACCATCGCGAACGCCTCGGGCGCCGCGATCCGCGCGATCACGATGCGCTGCCGCGACGCCGGGCTCGACACCAAGATCATCCCGGGGATCTACGAGATCGTCGGCGACCACGTGAACCTGTCGCGGATCCGCGAGGTCGCGATCGAGGATCTGCTCGGCCGCGAGCCGGTCCAGCTCGACGAGGATCAGGTCAGCGCGTCGATCCGCGGCGCCACGGTGATGGTCACCGGCGCGGGTGGCAGCATCGGTAGCGAGCTGTGCCGCCAGGTGTGCCGCTACCAGCCGGCGCGGCTGGTGCTCGTCGAGCAGTTCGAGAACGCGCTGTTCGAGATCCACCGCGAGCTGCTCGCGCTCCACCCCGGGCTGACGATCGATCCGCAGATCGGCGACGTCACCGACGCGCGCCGGATGAACGCGGTGTTCGCGCAGACCCGGCCGTCGATCGTGTTCCACGCCGCCGCGCACAAGCACGTGCCGATGATGGAGTGGAACCCCGGCGAGGCCGTGAAGAACAACGTCGGCGGCACGCGGACGGTGGCGGACCTCGCGGACCGGTTCGGCGTCGAGCGCTTCGTGCTGATCTCGACCGACAAGGCGGTCAACCCGACGTCGGTGATGGGCGCGACCAAGCGGGTCGCCGAGATCTACACCCAGGCGCTGTCGCTGCGCAGCAAGACCCGGTTCGTCACCGTGCGGTTCGGCAACGTGCTCGGCTCGTCGGGCTCGGTCATCCCGATCTTCAAGCAGCAGATCGCGGCGGGCGGGCCGGTCCAGGTCACCCACCCGGACATGCAGCGCTACTTCATGACGATCCCCGAGGCCAGCCAGCTCGTGCTGCAGGCCGGCGCGATGGGCTCGGGCGGCGAGATCTTCGTGCTCGACATGGGCGAGCCGGTGAAGATCGTCGATCTGGCGCGCGATCTGATCAAGCTGTCGGGGTTCCGGCCCGGCGTCGACATCGAGATCAAGTTCGCCGGCATGCGCCCGGGCGAGAAGCTGTTCGAGGAGCTGTCGACGCGCGCCGAGCACGCCGACAAGACCAAGCACCCCAAGATCTTCATCGGCCGGATCGCGTCGCACGCGTGGGGCCAGGTCATGCGCGGGCTCGACGAGCTGATGACCCTGGTCGACGGCGGCGACGCCGCGCGGATCCGCGGCGCGCTGCGCGGCATGGTCCCCGAGTTCACCGGTGGCCTCGGCGTCGGTGGGATGGCGCAGGGCAGCCAGCCGCTGCCGGCGGGCGACAATCTGCTGCAGCCGGCGGGCACGCCGCTCGTGCTGCCGACGGCGCGCCCGGTCGGCACGATCACCGGCTCGGTGCCGATCCCCGTGCTGGAGGCCGAGTCGTCGCGGCCGCGGCGGGATAGCACCGGCTCGCAAACCGCGATCACCGTGCAAAGCTGATGGCGCGGATCTATCTATCGCCGCCCGACCTGAACGGCCGCGAGCTCGGCATGATCACCGACGCCGTGGCCTCGGGCTGGATCGCGCCGCTCGGGCCGCACGTCGATGGCTTCGAGGCCGACGTCTCGCGCCGGGTCGACATGCCGCACGCGGTCGCGCTGTCGAGCGGCACGGCGGCGCTGCACCTGGCGCTGATCCTCCTGGGCGTCGGCGCCGGCGACGTGGTGTGGACGTCGACCCTGACGTTCGCCGCGACCGCCAACCCGATCGCCTACGTCGGCGCGACCCCGGTGTTCGTCGACAGCGACCGCGCGAGCTGGAACCTCGACCCGGGCCTGCTCGCCGAGGAGCTCGACCGCGCCGCGCGCGCCAACCGCCTGCCCAAGGCGCTGATCGGCGTCGATCTGTACGGCCAGTGCGCCGACTGGGCGCCGATCGCCGAGGCCTGCCGCCGGCACGGCGTCGCGATGATCGAGGACGCGGCCGAGGCGCTGGGCGCGACCTACCGCGATCGCCCGGCCGGCTCGCTCGCCGACCTGTCGATCCTGTCGTTCAACGGCAACAAGATCATCACCACGTCGGGCGGCGGCATGCTGCTGTCGACCCGCAAGGACTGGGCGGATCGCGCCCGCCACCTGGCGACCCAGGCCCGCGAGCCGGTCCGGCACTACGAGCACAAGGACATCGGCCACAACTACCGGCTGAGTAACCTGCTCGCCGCCGTCGGCCGCGCCCAGCTCTCCGACCTCGAGCGCCGGGTCGACGCCCGCCGCGCGATCTACGCCCGCTACCGCGCGGCCCTGGGCGCGCTGCCCGGCTGGTCGTTCATGCCCGAGGCCGCGTTCGGCCGCGCCACCTTCTGGCTGACCTGCGCCACGATCGACCCTGCCGCGTCCGGCGTCCGGCGCGACGCCGTGCTCGACGCCCTCGCCAGCCTCGACATCGAGAGCCGCCCGGTCTGGAAGCCGCTCCACCTCCAGCCCGTCTTCGCCGGCGCCCAGGCCTTACGCGGCCAGGTCGCCGAGCAGCTGTTCCGCGACGGCCTCTGCCTGCCCAGCGGCTCCTCGATGACCGCCGCCGACCAGGACCGCGTCATCGCCGCGATCCTCGCCCTCCACAAGTAAGCCCTCGGCAAACGCCGGCACGCCGGGGCAGCCACCGCCCCGGGCGGAGCCTCCGCCCGGCTAGCCGTGCGGGTGCGTGGGGTCGACCCAGCGCACGGTTTCGGGGGGCTCGGCGGGCTCGAGGTCGAGGTTGATGGCGATGGCCTCGCCGTCGGAGCGGCACAGGACGCACTCGAGCGGCTCGGTGGGGCTGGCGTTGATCTCCTGGTGCGGGACGTAGGGCGGGACGTAGATGAAGTCGCCGGGGCCGGCCTCGGCGGTGAACTCGAGGTGCTCGCCCCAGCGCATGCGGGCGCGGCCGTGGACGATGTAGATGACGCTCTCGAGCGCACCGTGGTGGTGGGGCCCCGTCTTGGCGTTGGGGTGGATGTGGACGGTGCCGGCCCACAGCTTCTGGGCGCCGACGCGGGCGAAGTTGATCGCGGCGCGGCGATCCATGCCCGGGGTCTGCGCGGTGTTGGGGTCGAGCTGGCCGGCGGGGACCACCCGCACGCCGTCGTGTTTCCAGGGCTGGTCGGGCATCGCCGGGAGAACCTGGCTCACTCGGGCGCGAGCAGCATGCCGGCGCCGACCGTGTTGTTGGTCGCCTCGTCGACGAGGATGAAGCTGCCGGTGGTCCGGTTGCGGCGATACGGGTCGTAGAGCACCGGCGTGGTGGTCCGCAGCCGGACGCGGCCGAGGTCGTTGAGCTTGAGCTCGCGGGCGTGCTCGTCGCGGTGACCGGTGTTGACGTCGAGCCGGTAGAGCACGTTGGTGACCATCGCCCGGGTCCAGCGCGTGGTGTGCTTGAGCGCGTAGCGGCCCTTGGCGGCCAGCGGCTTGTCGGTCATCCAGCAGATCATCGCGTCGAGATCCTGGCCGACCATCGGCTGGTTGTTGGGCCGGCACAGCATATCGCCGCGGCCGACGTCGACGTCGTCGGCGAGGTGGATCGTCACGCTCATCGGCGCGAACGCGGCCTCGACCGGCTCGCCGAGCTGCTCGATCTGCGTGATCGTGGTCGACAGCCCGCTGGGCAGGGCGACGACCTCGTCGCCGGCCCGCAGCACCCCGCCGGCGACCTGGCCCGCGTAGCCGCGATAGTCCGGGTGCTCGGCCGACTGCGGCCGGATCACCCACTGCACCGGGAACCGCACGTCGATCAGGTTGCGGTCGCTGGCGATGTGGACGGTCTCCAGGTGATAGAGCAGCGTCGGGCCGTGGTACCAGGGCATGTCGACCGAGCGGTCGACGACGTTGGCGCCGGTCAGCGCCGACACCGGGATGAACGCGATGTCCTGGACGTCGAGCCGGGCGGCGAAGTTGCGGAACTCGTCCTCGATCTGGCGAAACCTGTCCTCGCGCCAGTCGACCAGATCCATCTTGTTGACCGCGAACACCAGGTGCGGGATGCGCAGCAGCGACGCGATGAACGCGTGGCGCCGGCTCTGCTCGACCAGGCCCTGGCGCGCGTCGACCAGGATGATCGACAGCGACGCCGTCGACGCGCCGGTCACCATGTTGCGCGTGTACTGGATGTGGCCGGGGGTGTCGGCGATGATGAACTTGCGGCGCTTGGTCGCGAAGTAGCGGTACGCGACGTCGATCGTGATGCCCTGCTCGCGCTCGGCGCGCAGGCCGTCGGTCAGCAGCGCGAGGTTGACGCGCTCGTCGCCGCGCCGCCGCGACACGTCCTCGACGTGCTGCAACTGATCCTCGAACGCGGTCTTGGTGTCGTAGAGCAGCCGGCCGATCAGCGTCGACTTGCCGTCATCGACCGAGCCGGCGGTCGAGAACCGCAGCAGCTCCGCTTCCTCGTCGAGGCCGACGCTCGCGGGCGCCGCCGGGGTCTCATCCGTCGGACCAGACATCAGACCAGACATTAAAAATAGCCCTCGCGCTTGCGGTCTTCCATCGCCGCCTCGGTGAACTTGTCATCCGCGCGGGTCGCGCCGCGCTCGGTCAGCCGCGCCGCGGCGACCTCGGCGATCACCGCCTCGAGCGTGCTCGCGTCGGACCGGACCGCGCCGGTGCACGTCATGTCGCCGATCGTCCGGAACCGGACGAGCTCGCGCTTGATCCGCTCGCCCGGCATCAGCGCCATGTGCGGGTTGGCCGCGTACAGCATGCCGTCGCGCTCGAACACGTCGCGCTGGTGCGCGTAGTAGATCGCCGGCAGCGGGATGTCCTCGAGCTCGATGTACTGCCAGACGTCCAGCTCGGTCCAGTTCGACAGCGGGAACACCCGGAGGTGCTCGCCGCGCCGGACCCGGCCGTTGTACAGGGACCACAGCTCCGGCCGCTGGTTCTTCGGGTCCCACTGCCCGAACTCGTCGCGGTGCGAGAAGATCCGCTCCTTGGCCCGCGCCCGCTCCTCGTCGCGCCGCGCGCCGCCGATCGCGGCGTCGAACTGGTGCTGCTCGAGCGCGTCGAGCAGCGTGGTGGTCTGCAGCCGGTTGCGCGACGCGCGGGGCCCGGTCTCCTCGGTGACCCGGCCGCTGTCGATCGAGTCCTGGACCTTGGCGACGATCAACCGCTCGCCGAGCTCGGCCACGCGCCGGTCGCGATACTCGAGGGCCTCGGGGAAGTTGTGGCCGGTGTCGACGTGCAGCAGCGGGAACGGAAACCGCGCCGGCCGGAACGCCTTCTCCGCGAGCCGGAGCAGGACGATCGAGTCCTTGCCGCCGGAGAACAGCAGGCAAGGTCGTTCGCGCTCCGCGGCGAGCTCGCGCAGGATGTGGACGGATTCGTCTTCGAGCAGCCGGAGGTGAGACCGGCGATACGACCGGATGGTCATGGTGGCTTGGTGTCAGACCCTAGCGCGCGCTGTAGCTCTTCGATAGCCTTTTGCTTGGCTTCAGTTTTGCGATGATCGGAGATGATCGAGAGCCGCTTGGTCACCTCGTAGCGACGGGTCGGCGACATCACGCCCGAGCCGTCGAGCTTGTGCAGACACTCGAGCCCGGCGTCCCACGCGCGCTTCTCGATTTGTGTATCGCAGACCAACAACCACGCGTCGATCTGCTCGTCGATTCTGCCCTTCCAGGCCGGCACCTCGGCGAGGTCGTGCAGCACCTGGTCGAACTGCTCCTGCCTGAACATCGCTCGGGCCAGCATCAGGCGCGACGCGTTGGTATGTGACTCGGTCAGCCGCCGGCGCGCCGCCTGCTCGGCGACCGGGAAGTCGCGGCGCTCGATCGCGAGCTCGTACAGCGTGTCGATCGCGGTCAGGTCGTGCTGCGGCATCAGCACGACGTGCTGCAGCCAGCGCTCGGCGATGTCGTCGCGCTGCAGCTCGTGCAGCGAGCGCAGGATCTGCTGCGGGTTGGCGGCGTCGACCGGGATCGCGGCGGCGGCGAGCTCGGTGTCGGGCAGGAGCGTCACGATCTCCTGGACCATCGACTTGGGCGCCAAGCTGCCGTGCAGCGCCAGCGCGTACTCGACCGCGCCCTGCGACTTGCGGCCGCTCGCGATCAGCGACCGCGCCGCGAGCCGGTGCAGGCCGGGGTGGCTCGGGTGCAGCTGCAGCGCGTGGTTCAGGTACTTCGCCGCCGACGGATCTCCCGTGCGCAGGCCGAGCGCGGCCGCCTTGCCGAACGCCAGGTAATCCAGCGGGTGGCGGGTCATGACCTGGCGCAGGTCGTCGAGCGTGGCGTCGTCGTCGTGCTCGGTCAGCCAGTCGTGATCCTCCTGGATGCTGCGGGTGTCGGGCAGGAGCATGACCGCCGCGGCGCCGGCGAGGCCGAGCACCAGGACGGCGCGGATCAGCCGCGGCAGCCTGGCCCGGGTCTCGCGGATGCCGGGCGACAGCACGGTGGTGGCGACC
>DASWOO010000543.1:0-5417 GCA_036404335.1 Kofleriaceae bacterium | reverse complement strand
CGTCGAGGTCCTTGATCAGCTGCTTCGCGCGATCGAGCGTGGCCGCGTCGACCTGGTCCTCGAACTCGACGAGCAGCTGGCCCTTCTTTACCACCTGGCCATCCTTGACCGAGAGCACCGAGACCCGGCCGCCGACCTCGGCGCGGACCGGGACCACCTTGGCCGAGGTCCGGATGAAGCCCTGGCCATCGACGGTGATCGAGATCCAGGTCAGCTGCGCGAACAGCACGGCGGCGCCGACCAGCGCCACGATCATGTAGATCGCGATGCGCGACAGCGACGCCGGCGGCATCGACACCGACTCGGCGACCGCCCACGACACCCGGCTCGGCTCGTAGATGAGCGCGTCGCGCCCTGGCTCCTTGTCGTCACTCACCGATCGGGACCTCGCTGGGCATGGGGATCACAGCGCGAGCTGCGCGCCGAACAGCTGGACGTAGGGGCCGCCCCGCGCGATCAGCTCGCGGTGGCTGCCGACCTCGACGATCTTGCCGCGGTCGAGCAGCACGATCCGGTCGGCGTGGAGCACCGTGGACAGCCGGTGCGCGATGATCAGCGAGGTCCGGCCGCGGCAGTAGACCCGCATCGCCTCGACGATCGCCCGCTCGCTCTCGGAGTCGAGCGCGCTCGTCGCCTCGTCGAGCACGAGGATGCTCGGCCGCCGGAACAGCGCGCGCGCCAGGTTGATGCGCTGGCGCTGGCCGCCCGACAGCCCGCCACCGCCCTCCTTGAGCTTGGCGAAGTAGCCGTCGGGCATCGTCGAGATGAAGCCGTGCGCGTTGGCGACGCGCGCCGCGGCCATCACCAGCTCGAGGCTGGCGTTGGCCTGGCCGAACGCGATGTTGTCGAACACGGTGCCGGTGAACAGGTGGCTGTCCTGCATCACCATGCCGATCGAGTCGCGCAGCTGGCCGAGGTTCATCGTGCTGACGTCGACGCCGTCGATCAGGATCGTGCCCTTGGTCGGCCGGTACAGCAGGTTCAGCAGCTGGACCAGCGTGGTCTTGCCCGAGCCGCTGCGGCCGACGAACGCGATGGTCTCGCCGCGCTTGATCGTGAGGTTGATGTCCTTGAGCACCCACGGCGACAGGTCGCTGCCGTACTGGAACCAGACGTTGCGCAGCTCGATGTCGCCCTGGAGCCGGCGCTGGCTGCCCTGGCCGGCGACCTCGTAGCTCGGCTCGGCCGAGGTCGTGATCACGTCGTCGATCCGGCCGAACCCGACCGCGACGCTCTGCAGGTTGGTCCACTGCGCGGCGAGCGCCTGGACCGGCGCGAAGATCGAGCTGGCGAACATCCCGGCGGCGATCACCGTGCCGATCGTCAGCTCGCCCTGGATCGCCATCCGCGCTGCGACGAACGTCATCGCGGTCAGCGCGAGCTGCTCGAGGCCCTCGGACACCGCGTTGATGATCACGCGCAGCTTGTCGACCCGCAGCCGCGCCTTGAGCCCGATCCGGAATGCCTCTTCCCAGCGCCAGCGCCCCGCGACCTCGGCGCCGAGCGACTTGACGGTCTCGAGCGCGCGCAGCTGCTCGACCATGACGCCCTGGGCGCGGGCCTGCGGCGGGAAGCCCTCCTGCATCAGCCGGCGGAGCCGCCGCGAGCAGGCGATCGACGTCACCGCGACCATCGGGGTCAGCGCGAGCGCGAGGAAGCCCAGCGTGGTGTTGAAGAAGAACAGGATCGCGATGTAGATCCCGATCGACGTCACCTGGATCATCGCGTTGAGCGCGTCGCCGGTCAGGAACTGGCGCACGTTCTGGATCTCGCGGAACCGCATCAGGATGTCGCCGACCCGGCGCACCATGAAGAACGTCAGCGGCAGCCGCATCACGTAGCGATAGACCAGCACCGAGAACACGGTGTCGAACCGGTTCGCGAGGTAGCCGGTCAGGTACGAGCGGACGCCGAGCGTGATGGTCGACAGCACGGTGACCGCGGCCATCGCGATCACCATCGTGGTCAGGAGGCCCGTGTCCTGGTTGACGATCACCCGATCGAACGCGACCTGAGTGAGCAAGGGCGTGACGATGCCGAACGCGAAGCTCAGGAACGACGCGAGGATGATCTCGAGCGCGGGGCGCAGGTGGCCGGGCGACAGCGCCAGGTACTTGCGCCAGCCGGCGCGCGACGCCGGGTGCTCGAGCAGCTTGCGGGTCGGCCGCATCAGCAGCAGCATGCCGCTCGACTCGCTGCGGAACTCGGCGACCGTGAGCGTGCGCAGCCCGATCGCGGGATCGCCGACGATCACCTTGGTCTTGCTGACCGAGTAGACGACCACGTAGTGGTACTTGGTGAGCGCGATCGCCGGCAGATGGAGCTTGGCGATGCCCTCGATGCCGCACTGCACGCCGGCGACCTCGAACCCGGTCGCGCGCGCCGCGCGGACCAGCGACCACATCGACGCGCCCTCGCGCGTGACGTGGACCTTGGCGCGGAACGTCGCCAGGCTGATGTTGCGGCCGTAGGCCTGGCTCATCATCGCCAGGCAGGCCGCGCCGCAGTCCATCTCGTCGTGCTGGCGCACGAACTTGAGCTTGGCCCGGCGGATCGGCGGCGTGCCGGTGCCCTTGCGGAACGTCTCGACCGGCGGCGCCTCGTCGTCGTCGTCGTCCGCCACGCTCTGCGCCGGGCTCGCCACGGGCGGCGCCGCCGGCGGGACGAACATCCGGAACGCCTCGAGCAGCGGCGTGAGCTGGGGCGCGCGGTGCAGCGCCTCGAGCACGACCGCGCGCTCGATCTCGATGATCTCGGCCGCGCCGGTCGCGTCGAACGCCATCGCATACGGCTTGCCCGAGCACAGCTCCGGGCCGCCGAACAGATCGCCCTCGCCGAGCTGGGTCAGCTGCGCCGCGACGCCCTCGATCGACTTGGCCGCGGTGACCGCGCCGCGGTTGACGATCTGCAGCACCGTCACCGGCTCGCCCGGGCTCGCGAGCCGGGTGCCGGCCTCCACCGTGCGGAGCGTCATCGCGCCGACCAGGCTCGCGACCGCCTCGCGCGGCACCGCGTAGTCGCGGAGCAGCCGGCGAAACCGCCCCGCGCCCGGCCACTCGATCGGCCGCGCGATCAGCTGCGCGACGCCCGGGTCGCGCGCGATCAGCTCGCGCACCGTGGCGGCCGCGATCCACAGCATGCTGACCGGCTCCTCGGCGCGCACCTCGAACCGACACCGGCCGCTGCCGAGCAGCTCGAGCAGCTCGACCGCGTCGCCCTGGCCCACCGAGCCGGCGGACCGGCCGCCGTCGATCAGCTGCAGCTGGCCGGCGAGCACGAGGTAGAGGTAGTCGAGCTCCTGGTCCGGCACGAGCAGCACCCGGCCCGGCTCGATGTCGAGGCGCTGGGCGGCGGCGAGCAGCGCGGCGCGCGGCGCATCATCGAGCTCGAGCGCGAACGACGACGTCGCGGCCAGCACCAGGTCATCGGGGGTCGGCGCGCTGACCCGCCACGTCGGCACCAGCGGCTCGGCGCGCGGCGCGGCCACCGTGGGCAGCGGCTGGGTGAAGCGAGGGCCGATCCGCGTCACCACCGACTGCTCGAGGAACGCCGCGTAGCTCATCCGCGGCTGGGCCGCGTGCAGCTCGACGCGCTGCTCGCCGAGCGCGATCGTCGTACCGGGCGAGACCGGCGTGGGCCGCGAGATCCGGATGCCGTCGACCGACGTGCCGGCCGAGCTGCCCAGATCGGTGGCGATGATCCGGCCGTGCTCGACCTGCAGCTGCAGGTGGCGGCGCGACACCGAGCGGTGCGCCAGCGCGACGTCGACGTCCTTGCCGCGGCCCAGCGTGTACGCGCCAGGCTTGAGCGGGATGTCCTGCGGCGCGCGGCCGGAGACCAGCACGCGCAGGGTCGCGACCGGCTCGTCGGGGCCGGTGACGGAGGTCAGCTCTTCGGCGAGATCGGTCGCGAGCAGCGCCGTGCTGTCGACGATGGTCGACCCGGTCAGCGACTCCTCGAAGCCGCGGACCCGCCCCACGGAGTCGGGCGGCTCTGGTTGATCCGCATGCCGCTTCATGGGGAGAGCTTCAACCTAGCATGCAGCGCGCGTGGGGTGGCAGGTTGTAGTAACGTCGATAGACGATGGTGCCTCCCATGCTGCGGCTCGGGCTCGTCGCGCTCGCGGTGCTGCACGCCAGCCCCGCGCGGGCCGAGCCGATCTCGCTCCGCGAAGCGGTCGACTTCGCGCTCCAGCATCATCCGCTGCTCGAGCGCCTGGCCTACGACCACGCGTCGGCGGCGGCGCGGATCGGCCGGGCGCGCGCCGGGCTCTTGCCGAGGCTCTCGCTGTCCGGATCGATCCGCGAGGACTACGTCGATCCGATCGACGTTTCGGCGGGCATGCCCGGGTTCGGCAAGGAGAACCTGTACAACGTCGGGCTGACCGTGACGCAGCTCGTTACCGACTCGGGGCTGACCCCGAGCATCGTCGAGGGCGCGCGCGCGAGCGAGCGTCAGGCGACCGCGCAGATCGCGGTGTCGCAGCTCGACATCGAGCTCGCGGTCGTCCAGGCGTACCTGAACGTGCTGCAGAGCAAGGAGCTGCTCGGGGTGAGCACCGAGGCGATCGTCCTGGTCAACGAGCAGCTCGCGCGCGCCACCGCCACGTTCAAGACCACGCTGCGCCCGGAGATCGACGTGCTGTCGGCGAAGACCCAGCTCTCCCAGGCCCAGCTCCAGCGGCTGAGCGACGAGAACAGCATCGAGACCAACCTCGTCGTGCTCGAGAACGCGATCGGCGACGACGGCGCGCGCCGGCTCGAGGTCGCGCCGCTCGACATCAAGCCGGTCGCCGAGGAGGCGCGCCCGGTCGACGAGCTCGGCGCCGCGGCGATCGCCCATCGCCCCGAGCTCGCCGCCCTGCGCGACGCGATCGCGGCGGCCGAGGCCTCGGTCCACGTCGGCGAGCGCCGCACCCGCCCCGTGGTCTCGCTCCAGGGCGGCGTCTACGCCAACGGCGGCGCGTCCGATCACACCCCGCTCGCCGAGTCGTGGATCCCCGGCGGCGGCGTGTTCGCCCAGCTCGGCCTCAACTGGGACCTCTACACCGGCAACGCCGACACCTACGAGATCGCCGACGCCCTCGGCCAGGTCCACGCGGCCCGCGCCGAGCTCAAGCGCAACCAACAGGCGATCGTCGCCAGCGTGCGCCAGGCCGCGCTCGCCGTCCGGATCTCGCGCGAGTCGCTCGCCGTCTCGATCGAGTGGCGCACCCAGTCCGAGCGCCAGCTCCAGTTCGCCCAGGCCCGCTACCAGAACGGCGTCGGCACCTTCGTCGAGCTCAACGACGCCCGCACCAACCTCGTCAACGCCCGCCGCCAGGAGGTCCAGGCCCACTACTCCCTGGCCCAGAACCGCATCTCCCTCGCCCGCGAGCTCGGCCGCCCCGCCTCCACCCTCGCCGCCCCGCGCTGATC
>DASWOO010000542.1:0-3045 GCA_036404335.1 Kofleriaceae bacterium | reverse complement strand
CCTGGTACCAGTCGAGCTCGCACGTCAGCGGCTGGTCGCGCGCGAGCGACGCACCGGTCGCGATCACGCGGATCAACCAGCCCGAGCACTACGTGCACTATCGCCGCGGTGAGGCAGGCATGCACACCGCCGCGCCGGACGCGCCGCCCGCGGGCGGGCCTCTGGGTGGGCCCCCGGGTGGGCCCCAGGGTGGGCCCCCGGGTCGTCCGGTGATCCGCGATCACCGCGAGTCGCCGGACGCGCCGATGCCGGCCGAGCAGATGCGGGCACCGATGCACGAGCCCAACTCGCAGGGCCCCAACCCGCCGGCAGCCAACCCGCTACCGCCGACCCAGGTCCCGCCGGCCGCGATGCCGAACCAGCCAGGCGCGGTGCATTAATCGGCGGCGGGCCGGCCGGTGATCCGCCTGGTCAGCGCCGCCAGCTCGTCGCGCAGCCGCACGAGCTCGCGCATCGAGCGGTCGCTGTCGGCGTCGTAGCCCGCCTGGCAGGCGAGCTCGAACGGGATCTTGCGCGCCTTGCCGCGCAGGGCGCGGCCGGCGGCCGTCAGGTGGATGCGGACGACGCGCTCGTCGTCCTCGCTGCGCCGGCGCTCGACCAGCCCCTGGTGCTCGAGCCGCTTGAGCAGCGGGGTCAGCGTGCCGGAGTCGAGCGCGAGCCGTTCCCCGAGGTCTTTGACCGCCAGCGCGTCCCCCTCCCAGAGCACGAGCAGCGCCAGGTACTGCGGGTAGGTCAGGCCGAGCGGCTCGAGCAGCGGGGCGTAGGCGCGGGTCAGCGCACGCGACGCGCTGTACAGGGCGAAGCACAGCTGCTCGTCGAGCAGGAGCGGATCGCGCTGGGCCATCACACCGCCTTGACGTTGACTTCGATGTTGCCGCGGGTCGCGCGCGAGTACGGGCAGACCTGATGCGCGGCGGCGACCAGCGACTCGGCCTGATCCTTGGGCAGGTCGGGCAGGCTGACCTCGAGGTCGACCGCGATGCCGTAGGCCTCGCCGACCGTGCCGAGCGAGACCTTGGCGGTGATGCTGAAGTTGCCCGGGTCGATCTTCAGCTTGCGCGACACCGCGCCGATCGCGCCGCCGAAGCACGCCGAATAGCCGGCGGCGAACAGCTGCTCGGGGTTGGTGCCGGGCTTGTTGCCGCCGGGGGGCGACAGCTGGAGGTCGAGGGTGCCGTCGTCGGACTTGGCGCGGCCGTCGCGGCCTCCGGTCGAGACGACGGTGGCGGTGTAGAGGCGCTTCTCGAGGATGGCGGGCGTGTTCGACATGGGGCATCAATAGCCCACAATTGAATTGTGCGCAAGCAAAACGTGATGTGGGCGCACGCCCGCTCACCGAGACAAGCTCGCACGCGGCCGT
Organism: Kofleriaceae bacterium; assembly: GCA_036404335.1. Lineage (GTDB taxonomy): Bacteria > Myxococcota_A > Polyangia > Haliangiales > Haliangiaceae > JABFXX01. The sequence continues at coordinate 1,685 of DASWOO010000542.1, read as the reverse complement.
CCGCGAGAAATCGCGGACTTGGGCTGGCCTCGTGCTTGCTCTATCAGGGAGGCATGAGCACCGACGACAAAATCAAGAACAAGATCGATATCGCGGCGGACAAGGCCAAGCTGGGCGTCGACAAGGTCGCCGACCACGCGACCGACGCGCGTGACGCGGTGGGCGACCACGCGAACCACGCCGGCAAGACCGCGGGCGAGAAGATCAAGGACGCCGGCCACACCGTCGGCGAGAAGATCAAGGACGTCGCCCACACCGTGGGTCAGGCCGTGAAGGACGCCGGCCACAAGATCAAGGACAAGCTGGACTGATCTCGCGCGGGTCGGCTGAGGTCGGCTGACCCGAGCAAGTTTTGCAGACGTCTGCGGTCCCCACTGCGCCGAACAGGCACAGCGCACTGTCAACTTGCGGAATCCATTTGATCAGCGAGCCGGCGGACAGACCGCCGACGAACAGTCGGCGATCCCTCGGTGACCGCCGGCCCGAACTCCGGATCATCGAAGAGTTCGAAATCGACTTTCCGATCAAATCCGCAGGTTGCCAGTTCGTGGGACTCACGTAGGCTTTGCTGGTTCGCGCTGCAGGCTCTCCCAGTTCAACTACAGCCATCGCAGAGCGAGGAGCGGCCGCATATCGCGGCCGCTTCTATTTTCGGCCGGCGCCGGCCGGTCATCTTCGGGCGGCCGCTTCTATTTTCGGCCGGCGCCGGCCGGTCATCTTCGGGCGGCCGCTTCTATTTTCGGCCGGCGCCGGCCGGTCATCTTCGGGCGGCCGCTGCTATTTTCGGCCGGCGCCGGCCGGTCATCTTCGGGCGGCCGCTGCTATTTTCGGCCGGCGGTCGAGTACGGCGCCGGCTCGAGCGCGCCGGGCGCGGCCTTGCTCTCGGCCACCGTGAACGACTCCGCGTCCGACGGGAACCCGCCGGACCGGACGTCGGCGACGTAGTGGCCGATCGCGTCCTTGATCGTCTGACCGAGCATCGCGTAGCGGCGGACGAAGCGCGGCTTGAACGTCTCGTCCATGCCGAGCGCGTCGTACGACACCAGGACCTGGCCGTCGCAGTCGACGCCGGCGCCGATGCCGATCGTCGGGATCTCGACGGCGGCGGTGATCTCGCGCGCGATGTCGGCCGGGATGGCCTCGAGCACGATCGCATAGGCGCCGGCCTGCTCGAGCGTCCGGGCGTCGGACAGGAGCCGCTCGCGGCCGCCCGCGTCGCGGCCCTGGACCTTGAAGCCGCCGAGCTGGTGATAGCTCTGCGGGGTCAGGCCGATGTGCGCCATGACCGGGATGCCGGCCGAGACCATCCGGGCGACCAGGTCGGCGTGGATCGCGCCGCCCTCGAGCTTGACGGCGTGGCAGCCGCCCTCCTTCATCAGCTTGCCGGCGCTTACCAGGCCCTGCTCGATCGACGCCTGGTACGACATGAACGGCAGGTCGCCGACCAGCTGCGCGCGCCGGGTGCCGCGCGCGACCGCGCGACAGTGGTACGCCATCTCGTCGAGCGTGACCGGCAGCGTGGTGTCGTGGCCCTGGATGACCATGCCCAGCGAATCGCCGATCAAGAGGACATCCGCGCCGGCCTCCTCGAACAGCCGCGCGAACGTGGCGTCGTAGGCCGTGAGCATCGCGATCTTCTCGCCCCGGGCCTTCATCTGCCGGAGGGTGTGGATGGTGACCTTGGA
>DASWOO010000541.1:0-7689 GCA_036404335.1 Kofleriaceae bacterium | reverse complement strand
TGCGGGATCGCGTAGCGGTTGTCGCCGCTGGCCACGACCAGCGCGGGGATGATCGCCAGGGTCAGCGGGATCTTGATCTTGATCGTCGTGCCGCGGCCGCGCACGCCGTGCAGGTCGATCTGGCCGCCGATCTTCTCGATGTTGGTCCGGACCACGTCCATGCCGACGCCGCGGCCGGACACGTTGGTGACCTTGGCCGCGGTCGAGAACCCGGGCAGGAACACCAGCCGGAACAGCTCGCGCTCGGACATCCGGCCGGCCTGGTCGGTGGTGATGATGCCGCGCTCGACCGCCTTGTCGCGGATCCGCTCGGCGTCGAGCCCGCCGCCGTCGTCGACGACCTCGATGTTGACCTGGCCGCCCTCGTGGTAGGCGCGGAGCAGCAGCTTGCCGACGGCGGGCTTGCCGGCGGCGGCGCGGCGCTCGAGGCTCTCGATGCCGTGATCGACCGCGTTGCGCACCAGGTGGGTCAGCGGGTCCTTGATCGCCTCGATCAAGGTCTTGTCGAGCTCGGTGGTCTCGCCCTCCATCTCGAGCTCGACCTTCTTCTCGCAGGACCGGGCGAGCTCGCGGACCACGCGCGGGTACTTGTTCCAGATCGTGCCGATCGGCTGCATCCGCGTCTTCATCACGCTCTCCTGCAGCTCGGAGGTGATCAGGTTGAGCTGCTGGGTCGCGCCGACGAAGGTCGCGTCGCCCTGCGCGCCGTTGCACTGGATGATCTGGTTGCGCGCGAGCACGAGCTCGCCGACCAGGTTCATCAGCTTGTCGAGCAGCGCGACGTCGACCCGGATGCTGGTCTCGGCCGGCGCCGGCGCGTCGTGGCCGTCGTGATGCGCCGGCGCGGCGGCGATGATCGTCGGGATCGTTTGGATCGGTTGGATCGGGGGGATCGTCGCCTGCGCGGTGGGCGGCGCGACGACCATCGCGGCGGGCGGCGGCGGGACCGCCGGCATCGCGGCCCGGTCTGGCGTCGCCGACGGCGGCGGCGCCGGCGCCTTGCCGTGCTGCAGATCGTGCAGCTGCTCGATCAGCGCGGCGTAGTCGCCGTGGCCCTCGTCGCCGGTCTGCTCGATCCGCGCGAGCAGCGCGCGGATCACGTCGACCATCGCGAGCAGCACGGTGGTCATCACCGGCGTCGGCGCGATCTCCTCGTCGCGCAGCGCGCTCAGCACGTTCTCGCCGGCGTGCGACACCGACTCGAGCTGCGAGAACCCGAGGAAGCCGCAGGTGCCCTTGATCGTGTGCAGGGTGCGAAACACTCGCGCGACGATGCTGCCGTCCTCCGGGGCCTTTTCCAGCGCGACGAGATCGACGTCGATCTGGTCCAGGTTCTCGCGGCTCTCCGCGAGGAACTCGCGCACCAGGTCGGTCATGTCATCACTCATCGCGTCCTCGCCGGATCATTCGTTGACCGGTTCGGCCGCGTTGCGCCGCGATTGAGCACGCATCCCCACGCGAACCCCAGGCTGCTCAATCAATCACCTCGCCGGTCGACTCGTCCGCCGTGACTCAACTGATCCCGTCCGAGCGGGTCGCCACCTCGGTGTCGCGCGTGACCACGCGGATGCTCGGCCTGACCTTCCGGCCGGCGATCTCGACGCTGCCGGTCGAACGCTGGCGCACCGTCGCGCTGCCGATCCCCGGCAAGCGGCCGGTCACCGTCGCGCTGTCGTCGGATCGCCGCGGCTGCGCCGCGCTCGCGTCGGCGATGCTCGGCATGGCCGAGGACGACCTCGCGGTCGAGATGATCGACGACTTCATGCGCGAGCTGGTCAACATGACCGCCGGCCAGCTCAAGTCCGAGCTCTCGCTCGATCAGGCGCTCGGCCTACCGCGGATCTTCGACGGCGACGCGCTGTTCGCCGGCGCGGCGTGGACCCACCACACGCTCGACGCCAACTCGATCAACCTCGTCGTGTCGATCCTGTCGGGGCTCCTCTGACGGTGCGGTCACGGGCCGGGGGCGGGTTCGCCCCACCGCGCCCTCAACTCGGCCCCGGATCGGCCGAACGCAAGCAATGCACGGCGCGCGCCGCCGGCTCGACCTCTCACTCCCAGGAGCGCCTCTCGCCATGCCACGCATCTTGACCGTCGATGACTCCAGCACGATCCGGAGCATCATCACCAAACAGATGACCGATCTCGGGTTCGAGATCGATCACGCCGAGGATGGCCAGCAAGGGCTGGCCAAGCTCGAGGAGATCTCGGTCGACCTGATCCTGCTCGACGTCACGATGCCGGTGATGGACGGTCCGACGATGCTGTCGGCGCTGCGCGAGCGCGGCGACAAGACCCCGGTGATCATGCTGACCAGCGAGTCCAAGCGCTCGATCGTGTCGGGCGCGGTCAAGCTCGGCATCGAGGACTACATCCTCAAGCCGTTCAAGCCCGACGAGCTGCGCGGCAAGGTGCTCAAGGCGCTGCGGCTCGACGGCTCGGCGGGCGGCGGTGGCCCGGTCGCCGCCAACGCCTCGGTCGCGGCCCCCGCCGCCGCGCCCGCCGCGGCGACCAACGGCAGCCGCCAGTTCGTCGACATCCTGGTCGTCGACGACATGGAGAACGTCCACAAGAAGCTCAAGTCGTTCCTGCCGGCCCACGTCTCGCTCAACGGCTGCGTCAGCGCGCGCGACGCGCTGCAGATGTGCCAGGAGCGGGTCTACCGCGTCGTGCTGGTCGACCTCGTGATCCCCGACGTCAACAGCGTCGCGCTGATGAACCAGCTGCGCGCGCTGCAGCCCCACGCCGTGATGGTCGCGCTGGCGCTGCGCTCGACCGGCGAGGTCACCTCCGAGGTCAAGGGCCAGGGGTTCTCCGACGTGGTCTACAAGCCGTTCGAGCCCGCCGCGGTCGAGGACTTCCTGTCCAAGCACTTCGAGGTCGACGACGTGCTCGCGATCGACGGCAACGTCCTGGCGTGCGCCGCGTTCACCGGCAAGGAGGACAAGCTCGATCGCTACTTCAACCGGCTCAAGGCGCTGACCCACGAATCGCTCGAGAAGCTGGCGTCGGCCTGCTACGACGACTCGATCATCAACTTGTCGGCCGTGCCGGTCCGCAACGACAAGCTCGTCCGCCTGCTGATGGACTCCGAGAAGGAGGCCAAGAAGCTCGGGATCTCGCTGCGCCTCGTCGGCACGCCCGAGATCAAGAAGGTGCTCGGCCAGGTCATGGAGACGGCGGCGATGCCGTTCTACACGACCATCGCCGAGGCCCAAGCCGGAGGTTAGGCGATGGCGACGGGTGATCTGCCCAAGCGACTCGGCTCCGAGCTCGAGCGCATCGTGCTCGAGCGGCTGGCCAACAACCGCCTGGTGCTGCCGGCGATGCCGACCGTGCCGCAGCGCTGCCTCGACATCCTGCGCGAGCCCGACTTCAACGTCCGCAAGCTGGTCAAGGAGCTCGAGGCCGAGCCGATGCTGTCGCTGCTCGTGATCCGCGCGGCGAACTCGGCGAGCCACGCGCGGAGCGGCGCGACCCAGGCGCTCGATCAGGCCGTGCTGCGGATTGGCGTGCGGCCGCTGCGCACGCTGATCACCGAATACGCGGTCAACGAGGTCTTCGACTCGAGCAACCGCCAGCTCAAGGAGGCCAACCGTAAGGTCTGGGAGCACTCGCTGGTCGTCGCGCTGCTCGCGCGCGACATCGCGGCGCTGGTCGGCAACGTCGAGCCCGACGGCTGCTACCTCGCCGGGCTCCTCCACGACATCGGCAAGCCGGTGCTGGGCGCGATGATCCTCGAGGTCGACCGCAAGCTCGGCCGGTCCACCCCGGGCTGGATCGACTCGGGCGCGTTCGTCCAGCTGATCGACCAGTTCCACCGCAAGGTCGGCGTCGCGGTCGCCGTCGAGTGGAAGCTGCCCGACGCGATCTGCTCGGCGATCCGCGACTGCAGCGACTACGACGGCTCGGATCGCACGTCGATCGGCAACGTGGTCCGGCTGGCCAACGCGCTCGCCAAGCGCGAGGGCTACATCACCGGCCCGATCGACACCGCCGACGTCGAAGCGATGATCATGGTCGGCATGTCGATGCTGGGCGGCGACAACTCGGTCGTCGACCGCCTGGTGTCGGGCATCGCCGCCCGGCTGCCGAACGGCTAGCGCTAGAAGAACGTCAGGTTGAGCTTGGCGTAGTAGAACGCGCCGTTCCAGCCGAACTGGCTGACGGCGCGGTTGTAGACGAACCGGCCGAGGCTGATGTTGTTCGGCCGGGTGTTCTTGTCGGGGTAGGTGTCGAACACGTTGTCGCCGCCGACCGTCAGCTGCAGCTGCTTGGTGATCTGGTAGCCGACGTCGGCGTCGAACAGGACCTTGGCGCCGAAGTCCTCGCTGTCGGAGACCACGTCGGGCTTGTAGCGGACCCGGCCGTAGTAGTTGGCGCGGACCAGCGCGCTCCAGCCGCGCAGGTTGTAGCGCACGCCGAGGTTGCCCTTCTGGTGCGGCGTCGCGTCCTCGAGCCGGTTGCGCGCGAGGCGATCGAAGAAGAACGTGTTGAGCTGGGCGGCGTCATCGCCCGGGAACGCGTTCTGCAGCGTCGACGGGATGTGGACGTTCTCGACCGTGGTCTTGGTGAAGTTGGCGGCGAGGCTGAACGTGTAGGTGCCGATGTCGTGGGTGTGCAGCGCGTAGTCGGCGACCACGTCGAGGCCGTAGGTGTTGGTGTCGACCGCGTTGGCGAAGAACTGGGCCGCGGTCACGCCGGGGAACGGCGCGAGCAGCCGGGTGACGTCCATGCCGGCGGCGGTCTTGGTGTCGGCGGTGAACTGGTTGGTCAGCACGATCCGGTGATCGAGCCGGATGAAGTAGCCATCGGCCGTGAACGACAGGTTTTCGAACGGCCGGACGGTGAGCCCGGCGCTGGCGTTGAACGACGTCTCCTGGCGCAGCCTGGGGATGCCGAACGCGTCGCGGGTGATCGGGCTGGCGTTGTTGGCGGTCAGCACCTGGCGCGGGATCAGCGCGCCGCTCGCGTCGGGGGTGAACGCCGACGACACGTTGTTGAACCACAGCTGCTGCAGCGACGGCGCGCGGAACCCCGTGCTGACCGCGGCGCGCAGCGCGACCTCCTTGGTCACCGGCACGCGGGCGGCGGCCTTGCCGGTCCACGAGTTGCCGAAGTCGGAGTAGTTCTCGTAGCGGCCGCCGAGGTCGACGTTGAGGCCCTTGATGACCTCGCTCTCGAGGCCGGCGTAGACGCCGACGTTGTTGCGGGTGCGATCGACCTCGTTCGACGGCTGGAACCCGGGGAACACCTGCGCGCCGGGCGCGGTGACCTGCGGCGGGTTGTCCGCGGTCATCACGCCGCCGAACGCGTACGACGCCTCGTCGCCGCGGACGATCTGGTAGTTCTCGGTCCGGATCTCGGTGCCGGCGACGAAGCTCAGCGCCTTGACCGCGTCGTGGGTGTCGATCTTGTGCTGGACGTCGAGGTCGGCGAGGGTCTCCGACGCGTGCAGCGTGCCGGCGTTGAACGAGGTCGGCGACAGCGCGCCGAGCGACGCGTTGACCGAGTCCTCGACGCCGAACTGGAACGAGTTGCGGCCGTGGGTCAAGCTGGCGTCGATCGTCCAGTCGCCCTTGCGGCGGACGCCGAGCGTCACGCCGAGGTCGTCGATGTTGGTGTGGATCTCGGGCAGGAAGCCGTTGGGGTACAGCGCGTAGACGTTCTGCGTGCTCGCCGCCGGGTAGCGGTAGAAGCCGCCGGCCGAGCCGCTGCGGTGCGACAGGTCGCCGAAGCTGTAGAACGTCGTCCGGTCGTCGATCGGCAGCTCGAGGTTGTACGAGCCCATCGCGTCCTGGGCCGAGGCCTCGCCGATCTTCATCCGGAAGTCGTCGCGGGTCAGGCCGCGCTGCGCGAGCAGCGCGTTGTCGATCGACATGTCGGGGTCGGCCGCGCCGAACTGGGTCGGCTTGGTCGGGTTGGTGTACACGTAGCCGGTGTACGTGCCGGACCGGTTGGTCGGGTCCTTCTGCAGCAGCTGGCCGGTGATGTTGAGGAAGCCCTTGCTGCCGATCTTGTAGCCGTAGTTGGCCGAGGCGGTGATCTGACCGCCGTCGCCGGCGGCGGTGATGCCGGCGAGGCCGTCGATCTCGAGCAGGTCGGTGTAGTCCTTGGTGACGATGTTGATCACGCCGGCGATCGCGTCGGAGCCGTACTGCGACGCGGCGCCGTCGCGCAGGATCTCGATGCGCTTGATCGACGCCGCCGGGATCGTGTTGAGATCGGTGCCGACCGCGCCGCGGCCGAACGTGCCGTTGAGGTTGAGCAGCGCGCTCTTGTGGCGGCGCTTGCCGTTGACCAGGACGAGCACCTGGTCGGGGCCCAGGCCGCGCAGGGCCGCCGGGTCGACGTGGTCGGTGCCGTCGGACACGGTCTGCGGCGTGGACACGAACGACGGCGCGACCGTCGACAGGATGCGGCCGGTCTCGGTCTTGCCGACGTGGGCGATGTCCTCGGCGGTGACGACGTCGACCGGCGCCGTGGTCTCGAGGTTGGTGCGCGGCGTGCGCGAGCCGACGACCACCACGGTCTCGGTCAGCAGCTTCTCGAGCGACACGGTCAGCTGCAGCTGCGGGTTCGGGCCGGCCACGATCGTGACCGGCTGATCGAGCGGCGCGCCGCCGCCGAACTCGACGTGCAGCACGGTCGCGCCCGTCGGCGCGCTGATCTGGAACGCGCCGTTCTCGTCGGTGATCGCCGTCTCGCCCGAGCTTTGCACCGTCACCGTCGCGCCGGCTAGCGGCGCGTCGACATCGGTCGACCGGACCACGCCGGTCAGCGTGCCCGTCGCCGGCGCGGCCGGCGGCGGGGTCGGGGGCTCGGGCGGCACGGCCGGCGCGCTCGGCTCCGCCGGGGCCGACGGCTGGGCCGGCGGCGCACCCGGATCCACCGGGGCCGGCGCCGCCGGCGGCGTGGGCGCCGGCGCGGGCGTCGGGGCAGGGGCAGGCGGCGCGGGAGCAGGCGCCGCGGGCTGAGCAACCACGCCGCTGCCGACGGCCAGCACGGCCACTCCCAACAACACAGACGACAATCTGGACTTCACAGGGGCCTCCGAAAGGTCGGCGACCCTATCATGCAGATTTCCAGCCCCAACAAAACTCGTCGGCGAAACGCTGATCGTTAGTTACTGACAGCGCAGCACCCGCCATTCACCATGTGAGACTGCAAACCAAATCTACTGCACCAAAACGCCCCAGATCAGGTCCGACTCACTTGACCTCGGACCCGACATTGTCGTCCGGCCATGCCGGCAGCTCGCTCGAGTGCCGGTACGGCCCGTACGACTCCTCGGTCACCCCCTCGAGCCGGCCGACCAGATCGAACCCCGGCTGGTCCAGCGGGAACCGGTCCCTCGCCCAGCTCACCTTCTGAAAGCCAGCGACGAACTTGTTATCGCGCAGCAGCGCGACCCGCCGGCTGTCCTCCATCTCCTCGCGCGGATAGCACGCCATGACGACCCGCCCCGGCACATCGACCGCCCCGGGCGGCAGATAACCGGCCATTTCTAGGCCAAGCCCTCTCGCTAGGTCGTCGTGACGCAGGTGGGGACTCACGGGTTGGATCAGCCACCATTCGCCGGATAGCGCGTCGGCCCGCGCGTAGCTCGGTTCGAGCGCCCCGGCGGCTTCGTACACCATCGCGTATTCCCAGATCACCGCATACATGGCGATCCGCGATCCGGGATAC
>DASWOO010000540.1:0-1735 GCA_036404335.1 Kofleriaceae bacterium | reverse complement strand
GGCGACGCACAGCGGTCTGGCCGAGTCGGTGCAGTCCTCGGGGCCGTCGCAGCCGACCGGGACGCACGTGTTGAAGACGCAGGCGCCGTCGGTGCAGGGCTGGGTGTCGCCGAAGCCCACGGCGGCGCACTCGCCCTCGGTCTCGCAGCACACGGCGGGGTTCCGCTTGCTGCATGCCGGGATGGCGATCGCCAGGAAGAACCACAGCACGGACAGGGTTCGCATCTCGCCGGCATATCGGCGCGATGGGCGCCGGGTTGCGCAGGAAATCCAGCCGCGCGCCCGGGCTGGCTCAGCGCTGGGTCAGGTCGCGGGTGATGTTCTTCTGGTGCGCCTCGAGCGTGCCGCCGCCGATCTCGATCAGCTTGCTGTCGCGGAGGAATTGCTCGACGCGGTACTCGGTGCAGTAGCCGTAGCCGCCCAGGACCTGGACGGCCGCGTCGGCGACCTCCTTGGCCGCGGTCGAGGCGAAGAGCTTGGCGGCGTCGGTGCCGAGGCGGGCGCGCGAGGCAGGGCCGACGGTGGCGGCGACGTTGTAGACCAGGGCGCGGATCGCCTCGACCTTGGCGTAGCTGTCGCCGATGTAGCGCTGGATCTGGCCGTGCTCGGTCAGCGCCTTGCCAAAGGCGCGCCGGTCCATGGCGTAGGCGACCATGATGTCGAGGCAGCGGCGCGCGATGCCCAGGCTCATCGCCGCCAGGCCGAGCCGCTCGATCTCGAGGTTGCGCATCATGTTGGTGATGCCGCCGCCCTCGCGGCCGAGCAGGTTGCCGGCCGGGACCTCGCAGTCCTCGAAGATCAGCTCGCTCATCGTCGACGCGCGCATGCCGAGCTTGGGGATCTTGGGGCCGGTCGCGAACCCGGGCGTGCCGCGCTCGACGACGAACGTGGTGATCCGATCGGCCAGCTTGGCGTAGACCAGGAACACGCCGGCCTCGGGGCCGTTGGTGATGAAGGTCTTGCGGCCGTTGATCACGTAGCCGGTGCCGGTGGTGCGCGCGACGGTCTGCATGCCGAGCACGTCGGTGCCGACCGCGGGCTCGCTCATGCCCATCGCGCCGATCACCTTGCCGGCGAGCGCGTCGGGCAGGTAGCGCTCGCGCTGCGCCGGGCTCGCGGCCCAGTAGAAGTTGTTGACGAACAGCAGCGCGTGCGCGAGGTAGCCGAGCGTGAACCCGGGGTCGGCGTACGCCAGCTCGTCGTGGATGATCACCGACGCAGTCGCGTCCAGACCGGCGCCGCCGTCGGCCTCGGGGATCGTCGCGCCGATCAGGCCCAGCTCGCCGATCGCCTCGAGCAAGCCGGTGTTGAGCTTGCCCGCCTGATCGTGCTCCATCGCCTGGGGCTCGACGCGGCTCTGCACGAACTGCCGCACCGTCTGGCGTAGCAGGTCATGCTCGTCGGTGAACCCGGGCGGCGACGCGAGAGCAACCATGGGCGAAGCGTACCGCATGCGGTGCCGCGCGGCCGGCGAGGACGTGGTCACGATGTGCCAATTCGCGGCGGCGCCGCGCTACGATGCCTGGCGTGTCCACCGACGACGCTCCTACCCATGCCGCCGGCCGACCGGTCGGTATCGAGCGATGGCTCGCCGGCGCGCCGGCCGTGCTGGTCGCCAACCCGACCGCGCACAGCGGCAAGGCCGCCGACTGGATCCGGATCGCGCGCGCGCTGCTCGACGAGGCCCACATCCCGCATCGCTTCGTCGCCACCGAGCCCGAGGGCCGCACGATCG
>DASWOO010000539.1:0-8727 GCA_036404335.1 Kofleriaceae bacterium | reverse complement strand
GATGATCACGCGGCCCAAGACCCCGGGCGCCGCGCCCGCGAAGTGATCGAGCGGCTCGCCCTGGCGCACGGCGCCTGCGTGATCGCCGCCATCGGCGACGGCGACGCCGGGCTCGACGCCGCGCTGGCCCGACTCGCGCCCGACGAGCAGGCCCGGGCGCTGGCGCTGGCGCCGGTCCGCCGCCGCGATTATGTCGCCGGCCGGACCGCGCTGCACGCCGCGCTCGGCTCGCCGGTCGCCGTGCGGTCCGATGACCGCGGCGCGCCGGTGCTGCCCGTCGGCTGGGTCGGCTCGGTGTCGCACAAGGCGGGCCTGGCCGCGGCCCTGGTCGCGCCGGCCGGGCAGGGCCACGTCGGCATCGACCTCGAGGTCGCCGCGCCGCCGCGCAGCGACATCGCGCGCCGCGTGCTCACCCCGCGCGAGCTGGCCACGCTCGACGGCCTCGACCCGGTCGCGCGCGGCCGGGCGGTGACCTTGCGGTTCTCGATCAAGGAAGCGGTCTACAAGGCGATCGATCCGTACGTCCGGCGCTACGTCGGCTTCCTCGAGGTCGAGCTCGACTTCCAGGACGCGCTCGACCCTGCGCTCGGCGAGCTCGCGGTCTCGACCGCGCTGCCGTTCGCGATCGACGCGCGCTGGCGCGAGCACGCCGGCCACTGGCTGGCCACGGCGCGCGCCGTGCCCAGACGTTAGGCGCGGCGCGGGCGCGGCACGTCGCGGTCGAGCACGGTCTTGCGATCCTCGCGGCCGGCGGCGCGGATCGAGTCGTCGGCCAGGACGCGCAGGTGGTCCGACAGGACCTCGGCGACGGCGTCGGAGCAGTTCATGCCCGAGCGGTCCTTGATGTACTTCTTGAGCTTGGACACGACCACGAGGATGTCGCGGTCGGCGACCTCGACGAGCTGGACCTGGCCGGTCCCCGCCGGCGCGGGCGTCGCCGAGAACGCCGCCGACGCCGTCGGTGCGCTGACCACGCGCCGCTCCGGCACCGGCGCGCTCGGCGGCGCGGCCACCGGCCTGGGCACAGGTCCGGACGCGGGCGCCGGTCGCGGCATGTCCGGCGTCGCGTTCGCCGCCTGCTCGCGGTCCCACTCGGCCTTGCTCGGCGCGAGCTTGTCCTCGGCCCACGCCTCGCGATGCCGCGCGGTCGCCACGTGGCTGTCCCAGCAGGTGACCGAGCAGAACACCAGCCGCATCCGCGCGCGGTTACAGGTCGAGACGCTGCACTGGTAGTACTTCGAGCTATACGGGATCTCGGTCCGGCACGCGCTACACAGGAGCCAGGTCTCGGCCATGCCCGAAGCGTAGCCGATCAGCTGCGCCGGCGGCGCCGGGGCCGGGCGATCAGCGCCACCACGCCCAGGGCGAGCGGGATCGACGCGCCGGCCCGGCCGCCGGCGTCGCAGCAGCCGCCGCCGTCGGTGTCGAACCCGGCCAGGTCGCAGCCAGGCGCGCTGCCGCCGTCGGTGACCGTGACCGGGATGGTCAGGCTCAGCGCGCGGTGGCTGTTCGTGCTGTCGGTGATCTTCACGGTCACCTGGTCGGTCCCGGCGGCGGCCGTGGCGTCGGGGCAGACCCGGACCAGGCCGTCGTCGCGGACCGCGGCCTTACCGTGCGCCGGCTGGGCCGTCACCTCGAAGTCGTGGCGGGTGCTGCCCGGGTCGTCGACCGCGATCTGGCTGTCGCCCGACGCGCCGTGGTCGGCGGTGATCGCGCCGGCGCTCGGCCCGGGCGCGCGCATCACCGGCACGCCGGCGACCTGCTCGATCCAGTCGGCGATCTTGTCGGGCCGCACGTAGATCCCGCCGCCGGAGCACGAGACCTTGGCGTCGTCGTACGACCGCGACGTCACGCCGGCCAGGTACGAGCCGTACTTGGTCGTCAGATACAGCGGCCCGCCCGAGTCGCCGGGGCAGGTGTCGATGCCGTCGCCGCCGGCGCCGAGCTCGCCGTCCGGCCGCGCCGAGACGTTGCAGCCCGACGACTTGGTGCAGTCGGCGTCGGAGATCGTCGTCGCCGCCTGCTGCAGCTCGTCGATGAAGTCGTCGCCGTCCTTGTTGATCGCGCCGTAGCCGACCAGCTCGACCGCCGCGCCGTTGACGATGTCGGTCGCGGCCCAGCCGGTGGCGAGCGCGCGCGGCGCGAGCTTCGACGGCTGCGCGAGGATCAGCACGGTGACGTCCTCGGTGGTCTCGGGGTTGGGGTGGACGAAGCCCTGCTGGATCGCGATGGTCTCGCCGTCGTCGGGCCGGGCCAGCGACGTGGTGCCGATCAGCACGTTGTCCGGCAGCGGCGGGTCGGTGGGGTCGTAGCAGTGGCCGGCGGTGATCACCACGGTCGGCGCGATCAGCGTGCCCGAGCACAGCGCCTCGTCGCCGGTCATGTCGGGGAACATGATCGCCGCGGCGTCGGGCCACGCGCCGTCGGCCGCGTTTTCGCCGCCGATCACGTGGGGGCGCGGGGCCAGCCGGAGCGCGCTCGGCGCGGCGAGCGCGGCGGACGGGACCAGCAACCAGAGCACGGCCGGGGCGAGGCGCATCGCTGCCAACCTTCTCATGCCGGCCGGTCGCGCGGCACCGGGAACGTGAAGAGTGGGTGATTGCGTACGCCGGAAAGCCGTTGCAGTCTACGCGGGCCCATGTTCCGCCGGCCGAATGTTTCGATCGCGTTCAGCGCGTTGCTGATCGCCTGTCACCACGCGCACGTCGCGCCGCCCGTCATCGATCCCGACGTCAACAAGCACCACGACGACGTCGAGGCCCAGGTCAAGCCGTACCTCGACAGCGAGGTCGTCAGCGGCCTCGTGATCGGCCTGTACGACGGCGGCAAGACCGAGGTCTACGGCTTCGGCAAGGGCGCCGGCGCCGCCGCGCCCGACGCCGCGACGCTGTACGAGCTGGGGCCCGCGACCAAGGTGTTCACCTCGCTGCTGTTCGCCGACGCGGTCCAGCGCAAGGAGGTCCAGCTCGACACCGCGGTCGCCGAGCTGCTGCCGCCGGGCGTGACCATGCCGACCCGCGACAACGTCGCGATCACCCTGCGCCACCTGGCGCTCCACGCCTCGGGCCTGCCGCGCTGGCCGCCGAGCCTGGCCGCCAAGGCCCAGGGCCCCGATCCGTACGGCGGCTACGACGAGGACGCGCTGTTCCGCGACCTGATCCACACCGAGCTCGCCGCCGCGCCGGGCGCCAACATCAGCTACTCCAACTACGGCGCGGGCCTGCTCGGCTACCTGCTCGGCAAGCGCGCCGGCGTCGGCTACGCCAGGGCGGTCGGCGACCGGCTGGCCAAGCCGCTCGAGCTCAAGGACACCACGGTCGGCCTGCCGGCCACCGCCGCGGCGCGCCGCGCGTCCGGCACCACCGACGACCTCGCGCCGGCGCCGGCGTGGACGGCCGACGCGCTGGCCGGCTCGGCGGGCGTGGTGACCTCGGCGCGCGACCTGCTGAAGCTCGTCGACGCCGAGCTCGACGCCGCGTCGGGCGGCACGACCCAGCCGCTGCGCCGGGCGATGAAGCTGACCCAGGAGGCCGCGCTCGATCGCACCGGCGACAACGAGAGCCTGGGCTGGATGATCGACAGCGCCGGCCGCTACTGGCACAACGGCGGCACCGGCGGCTACCACGCGTTCGTCGGCTTCGATCCCAAGACCAAGCGCGGCGTCGTGATCCTGGCGTCGACCGCGACCACGCTGGTCGATCGGCTGTCCGACTCGCTCTACAAGATCCTCGACGGCGCGGGGCCGGCGCCGTTCAAGTTCCCGAGCGTGACCGAGGTCGCTGACGCGCTCGGCACCTACGACATCCGCGGCACCAAGATCACCGTCGCGAGCCAGGGCAAGCGGATCTACCTCGAGGGCACCGGCGAGCCGCGCCACCGCATGGTCCCGATCACCGACCACGAGATGTGGATCGAGGTGCTCGAGAACGTCGCGGTGTTCGACAAGGAAGCCGGCAAGATCGTGCGCGTCGGCTTCGGGGTCGGCGACCACATGTTGGTCGCCAACAAGGTCGCTGCCCCGTAGCCTAGTAGCGCGGGACGCTCGGGTCGACGTCCTTGGACCAGGCCTCGATGCCGCCGGCCATGTTGTAGACGTTCTTGTACCCGAGCTTGAGGAAGTGCTCGGCCGCGCCGCGGCTGCGGCCGCCGTGGTGGCAGTGGAACGCCAGCGGCGTGTCCTTCGGCAGCTCCTCGATCTGCGCCATCGTGGCGTCGTCGAGGTGCACGGCGCCGGCGATCAGCGCGGTCTGGCGCTCCTTCTCGGTGCGCACGTCGTAGAAGTGCTTGACCTTGCCGCCATCGAGCAACGCCTTGATCTCCTTGGGCGTGACCTCCTTGACGGTGGCCGGGCGGTTCGGGTTCTCGATCTTGAACCCGGCGCCGTCCGAGGCCTCGATGAAGTCGATCGTCACGCCCTGGGCGCGGCCGGCGCTCGCCCGGTCGAGCTGGACCGTGACGCCGTTCGACTCGATCGTGACGTGCGACGGCTCCTTGGCGCCGAGGTCGAGCTGGTGCTCCCAGGTCGGCGTGATCGTCAGGTGGATGACGTCCCCCGGCGTGCCTTCCTTGAGCGCGGCGTTGAGCTCCTGCGCCGCGCGGGGCGAGACCGTCAGGGCCGGCGCCTTGGGCGCGGCGACGAGATCGCCGAGCTTCTTCTCGAGATCCCCGGACTCGTGCATCTGCCGGACGATGTCGGCGCCGCCGACGAACTCGCCCTTGACGAACAGCTGGGGGAACGTCGGCCAGTCGGAGAACTCCTTCATGCCGGTCCGCACGTCGGCGTCCGCGAGGATGTTGACCGTGGTGTACTTCGGGACCAGCGTGTTCAGGATGTTCACGACGGATGCCGAGAAGCCGCACTGCGGGAAGCTGCGGCTGCCCTTCATGAACAGAACGACGGAGTCGCTGGCGACGAGTTGTTCGATCTTCTTGCGGGTATCTTGGGCGAGCGTCATGGTGGCCTTTGGTGTCTTCTAGCACGCCGGACAGCACAAAGATCGTGGTTCGCGCGGTCGGCTCGGTCGCCGACCTGGATGCGGCGGCCTGGGATGCGCTCGATCACGCTCCCTCCCCGTTCCTCCGGCACGGTTTCCTCCGCGCCCTCGAGGAGTCGGGGTCGATCGACCCCGCCACGTCGCGTAAGCGCGGCCGATCGGGCTGGTCCAGCCTCTACCTCCTGGCCGAACAGGGAGGCCGGCTGATCGGCGCGGTCCCGGCGTTCATCAAGAGCCACAGCTACGGCGAGTACATCTTCGACTGGGGCTGGGCGAACGCGGCGCAGCGCGCCGGCATCGCGTACTACCCCAAGCTGGTGATCGCCGCGCCGCAGACCCCGGCGACCGGCAAGCGGATCCTGCTCGCGCCCGGGCTGTCGGCGGCGATGGTCGACGGCGTCCGCCAGGTGCTGATCACCGCGGTGCGCGCGGTCGCCGACGACGTGGGCTGCTCGTCGATCCACTGGCTGTTCTGCACCGCCGAGGAGCAGCAGGCCCTGGTCGAGCACGGCCACTTCGCGCGCGCGAGCATGCAGTTCCACTGGCACAACCGCGGCTACGCCACGTTCGACGACTTCCTCGGCCAGCTCAAGTCGCGCAAGCGCAAGCAGCTGCGCAAGGAGCGCGACCGGGCGCGCGCGGCGATCGAGCGGCTGTCGTGGGTGACCGGCGGCGAGCTCGACGACGCCCAGCTGGGCGATCTCGACCGGTTCTACCGCAACACCACCGACCAGCACGGCGGCCGCGACTACCTGCGGCCGGGGTTCTTCCACGCCCTGGCCAAGCACCTGCCGGACGCGATGCGGATGGTCGAGGTCATCGCCGGCGGCAAGCGCGTCGCCGGCGCGCTGTTCCTCGAGACCGACCAGGCGCTGTACGGCCGCTACTGGGGCGCCGACGTCCACGTCGACCTCTTGCACTTCGAGACCGCGTACTACGCCGGCATCGAGCGCGCGATCGCCCGTCAGCTGCCGCTGTTCGAGGCCGGCGCGCAGGGCGAGCACAAGCTGCTCCGCGGCTTCGATCCGTCGCCGACCTACTCGGCGCACTGGATCCGCGAGCCGGGCCTGTCCGAGGCGGTCGAGGACTACTGCCGCCGCGAGGCCGCGGGCATGGCCGAGGAGCTGGCCGGGATGGCCAAGCTCGGGCCCTACCGCGAGCCCGAGGGCAGCGAGGGCCGCGACCCCGAGAGCGGCGACGAGCCTTAGGCGGCGACCGCGACCAAGACGCCGGCGAGGGTGAGCGCGACGCCGAGCGCGGCGCTGACCAGGCGGGGCATCGGGCGGGCGATGAACGGCAGGGCGGGGCGGTGGAGGACATCGCTGACCGGCGCGGGCGCCAGGGAGACGGCGGCGACGGCGGCGCGCAGCGCGGACGTGCGGTGCGCGGCCGGGACGGGCGCGGCGGCCTCGATGATCTCGATGACTGGCGCGCGATAGCTCTCGAGCGCGTCGGACAGCTCGGCGAGCGACGCGCGATCCTCGGGGCGCTTGGCGAGCATCCGGAGCAGCACGGCGTCGAGCTGGCTCGGGATCTCGGGCCACAGGCTGCTGGGCGCCGGCGGCTGATCGCGCAGGTGCTTGTAGAGCAGCGCCAGGTCGGTGGCCGCGGTGAACGGCGGCTGGCCGAGCAGCAGCTGGTAGGCGATGACCGCGAGCGCGTAGATGTCGGCGGCGGGCGTGATGTCCTCGCCGCGGACCTGCTCGGGCGCGACGTAGGTCAGCGTCCCGGCGATCATGCCGCGCAGCGGATCGGCCTCGCCCGCGTGGCACGCCATGCCCCAGTCGAGTAGCTTGACCCGGCGGCCGCCAGCGCCGATCTCGTCCAGCACGAACACGTTGTCGAGCTTGAGGTCGCGGTGGGTGACGCCATGCGCGTGAGCGTGCCGGAGCACGTCGATGAGCTCGAGCAGCAGATCGATCGACTCGTCACGCGACATCCGCGCGCTGCTATAGAGCGCGCCGAGCGTGCGGCCGGCGAGCCGCTCCATTGTCAGGTAGGGCCGGCCGTCGAACGTGCCGGTGGCGAACACCTCGGTGACGCTCGGGTGATCGATCAGGTTGGCGATCCGCGCCTCGCGCAGGAACGCGTCGGGCGGCAGCTTGTCCCGCACGCCACGGTGAGCGAGCTTGAGCGCGGCGCGCTTGCCGAACCGGCTGTGGACCACGGCGTAGACCGTCGCCATACCGCCGGTGCCGAGCTCGCTCTCGATCCGCCACGGGCCGATCCGCATGCCGGGGACCAGGGTCTTGGCCCGATGGCGGACCCGGCGGCGGTGCGCCGAGTGATTTCGGCGGTCGCGCGGGTCGCGGGGCTCGTCGGACGGCCGCACGATCTGCACGCTGACGCGCGCCGCTTCGGGGCGCTCGCACTGCGGCGTCGCGCGCCGGCGCTCGGGGACAGGCGGCGGAGACCCGGTAACCGGTAGCTCGAGGACCATCGTCGACTTCGTCGCCATGTCCTCACCTCAGTGCAACCCGCGGACCGAGCGCCGGGCGTCCCGGGATCCGACCGCGGATCGAGGGCTTCCGAGGAGTTTGGCAGCCGCAAGGCCGGTTAACCCCGCTCAAACGCGCGGCGGCGTCGCGGAGCGTGGCGCGCCGGCACGCCGCGGGCGCCAGGAAGCTGTCGCTACTTGGCGAACTTGCCGGTGATTGTCGCCGGCGCCGACAGCGTGAAGCTGCACACCGGTCCGGCGCCCTTGCACGTATCCGACGTCCACTCGACGAACGGGTCGCCCGGCGGCAGGCTGACACGGATCGTCTGCGCGACGCGCGCGGCGACGTTGAACAAGCAGTCGCCGTGCTGCGCGCCCTGCGACGAGCAGGGGCCGTAGTTGTCCACGAACACGGTACCCTTGCCGTCGATCAGGACGTGGAGCGCCACCATCGACGGCGGTGCGTCGGTCATCCCGGCGTCAGAATTCGCCGCGTCCTGGGGCCCGGTGCCGGCGTCGACGATCGCGTGCTCGCTGCACGTACCGGCCACGCCGGGCGCGGCGCACATCTTGTCGGCGCCGCAGACCTGGCTGCTCGCGCAGTCGTCGGACGACGCGCAGGTAACCGTGCAGTCACGCAGGGTGGGAGAATAACAAGCGGCGAGCGCGAGGCTCGCCGCGAACAGGCCGGCACGCAGCACCTGGATGCGCGCCACCTAGAACGACCATCCCATATGGACGGTGGCGCCGTGGCCACGCGTCACCGGACCCAGCGCCACGGGCGCCGGCTCGTCGTGTCTGCCGATCATGTACATCACGATACCACCCACGATGCCCAGGCCGCCGCCGATGGCGAGGATCCGGGCCTTGCTGGCGTCCGAATGGCCGCGGTCGTCGAGCGCGCCGACGTCCTTGCCGTTGCCCTTACCCTTGGTCTCGGCGTCGGTGACGTCGCTCGCGGCGTTGCTGGCCTGGACCGCGAAGTAGATCCCGGCAGCGAGCGCGACGCCGCCGCCGGTCGCCAGGCCGATGCCGACGTCCCTCTCGATCCGCGACTTGTGCGTGGTCGAGGACGACGACCTGTCGACCGACAACGACGCGGTCGCGGTCGTCGTCGTCGTCGTCGTCGTCGTCGCAGCCGCCGGCTGGCTGGCTGGGCTCGGCTTGACGTCGTCGCCCGGGATGTGCAGCGCGATCTTGTGAACGCAGCGCTCCATGCTCTGGAGCTGGGCCTCGGCGATCTCGCGGCCCTCGGGGCTCGGGTTGGTCGCCAGGTAGCGCTGGTACATCAGCACG
>DASWOO010000538.1:0-2624 GCA_036404335.1 Kofleriaceae bacterium | reverse complement strand
CCGGTGCCCGACTTCTCGAGATCCTCGCTGTCGATGTGCTTGATCTCGACCTTGCACTCGTTGGCGATGCCGCCGTGGAGCAGCGCCTCGTTGAGGCTCTTGTAGGCCTCGACCAGCTGGACGTACTTGCCGATGAACCCGACGCGGATCTTGCGCTTGGGCTCGACGATGCGCTTGACGACCTCGTCCCAGTCCGACAGCCGCGACGCGCGCGACCAGATGTTGAGCAGCGCGGCCAGCTTCTGGTCCATGCCCTGCTGGCTCAGCGCCACCGGCAGGCGGTACACCGTGTCGACATCGACCGACTGGAACACCGCGTCGTTGGCCACGCTGCAGAACATCGCCATCTTCTTCAGCGACTCCTCGGGCAGCGCCTGCTCGACGCGCACGATCAGCATGTCGCACTGGATGCCGATCTCGCGCAGCTTCTGCACCGAGTGCTGGGTCGGCTTGGTCTTGTACTCGCCGGCGGCGCGGATGTGCGGCACCAGGGTCAGGTGCACGCTGACCGAGTTCTGGCTGCCGAGCTCGACGCGCAGCTGGCGCACGGCCTCGAGGAACGGCAGCGACTCGATGTCGCCGACCGTGCCACCGACCTCCACGACCAGGACGTCAAGGCCCTCGGCGCACAGCAGGATGCGCGCCTTGATCTCGTCGGTGATGTGCGGGATGACCTGCACGGTCGAGCCGAGGTACTCGCCGCGGCGCTCCTTGCCGATCACCGACGAGTAGACCACGCCGGTCGTGATGTTGTTGAGCCGCGACATCTTGGTCGAGACGAAGCGCTCGTAGTGGCCGAGGTCGAGGTCGGTCTCGGCGCCATCATCGGTGACGAACACCTCGCCGTGCTGCGTCGGGTTCATCGTGCCCGGATCGACATTGATGTACGGGTCGAGCTTCATGTTCGCGACCTTGAGGCCGCGGTTCTCCATCAGCGCGCCGATCGATGCCGAGACCATGCCCTTGCCGAGCGACGACACGACACCGCCGGTAACAAACACGAACTTGGTCTGCTGCGCCTGCGCCATAGATGACCTCTCGGGCGCGTGAACCGGTGCGCCCGGACGCGTTCTACCGACTGTGTTGCCGTCGCGCAATGGGTTTTGCCCGCAGCCGCGCAGCGCGAAATCTGCGGGAGTTAGCGCGACAGCTGGCGGCGCCAGCCGGAGATTTCGCTCGTCGCGGCGGCGTTTGCGGGTTGACTTGCCGCCGCTCCGCTTGCACCCGCGCCCGGAGCCGCCGGGCGCGCGGTCGCGGCCTCGAGCGCCACCGCCGCGATCATCGCGGCCAGCGCGTCCTGGGTCGCGCGCGGCGCGAGCTCGGCGGCGTTGCGGCCGATGAAGCCGGTGTCGTAGTCGCCGGCGACGAACGCGGCCTGGCGGAAGCACCGGCGGTGGAACGCCAGGTTGGTCTCGATGCCGCGCACCTGGTACTCGTCGAGCGCGCGCCGCATCCGGCCGAGCGCCTGCGCGCGGTCCTCGCCCCAGACCACGAGCTTGGAGATCATCGGATCGTAGTGCACCGGGATCTCGGCGCCCTCGTAGCAGCCCGAGTCATTGCGCACGTACGGGCCGTCGGGCACGCGCAGGTGCGTGATCTTGCCCGGCGACGGCAAGAACTTCACCGGATCCTCGGCGTACACCCGGCACTCCATCGCGTGGCCGCGGCGCCGCGCGTCGAGCTCGGCCTGGGTGAACGGCAGGGGCTTGCCCTGGGCGACGTCGAGCTGCCAGGCGACCAGATCGAGGCCGTAGATCATCTCGGTCACCGGGTGCTCGACCTGCAGCCGGGTGTTCATCTCGAGGAAGTAGAACCCGCCGTCGGCGCCGAGCAGGAACTCGCAGGTGCCGGCGCCGACGTAGGCCACGGCCTTGGCCGCTGCGACCGCCGCCGCGCCCATCCGCGCGCGCAGCTCGGCCGAGACCACCGGCGACGGCGCCTCCTCGATGACCTTCTGGTGGCGGCGCTGGATCGAGCAGTCGCGCTCGCCCAGGTGGACGAGGTTGCCGTGGTGGTCGCCGAACACCTGGATCTCGATGTGGCGCGGCTGCTGGATCGCCTTCTCGAGATACACGGTGCCGTCGCCGAACGCCGCAGTGGCCTCGCGCACCGCGCCGTCGAACGCCGCCGGCAGCTCGGCCGCGGTCGCGACCAGGCGCATGCCCTTGCCGCCACCGCCCGCCGCCGCCTTGATCAGGACCGGAAAGCCGATGGTCCGGGCCGCGGCCAGCGCCAGCTCGGCGCTGGGGAACCCGTCACCGGTCGGGCCATTGTCGCCGGGAACGACCGGGGTGCCGGCCGCTGACACGGTCTTTCGCGCCTCGGTCTTGCTGCCCATCTTGCGCATCGCCTCGGCCGAGGGGCCGATGAACGTGATCCCGGCCGCCTGGCATGCGTCGGCGAAGTCCTCATTCTCCGAAAGAAATCCGTAACCGGGATGGACCGCGTCGGCGCCGGACTGCCGGCAAGCATCGAGGATCTTTTCGATCACGAGGTAGCTCTGGGCGGCGGGCGCCGGGCCGATCCCGACCGCGAAGTCGGCGATCTGGACGTGGGGCGCGAGCCGGTCCACGTCGCTGTACACCGCGACGGTCTCCAGACCCCGCTCCTGGCACGTCCGCATC
>DASWOO010000537.1:0-5789 GCA_036404335.1 Kofleriaceae bacterium | reverse complement strand
GCTGTGCATGGTGATCACCGATACCTTGCTGATCTTCGACAACCTGCGGCAGACGCTGAAGGTCGTCGCCACGCCGTACGTCGCGCGGCCCGAGCGCGCCGAGGCGGCCTACGAGCGGGCCTGCGCCCGGATCGACGCGATCGTCGACACCTTGCGGACCCCGCGGACGCCGCTGCCGGTGCTGACCCCGCCGCGGCCGGGCGAGGCCCACGGCGCGGTCCCGCCGTCGTCGTTCGCCAAGCCCGAGTTCCTCACCGCGGTCGACCGGGTCAAGGACTACATCCTCGCCGGCGATGCGTTCCAGGTCGTGCTGTCGCAGCGGTTCGCCGAGCCGGCGGCCGGCGCGCGGCCGCTCGACGTGTACCGCGCGCTGCGCGTGATCAACCCGTCGCCGTACATGTTCCACCTCGAGTTCCCCGAGGCGCGGGTCACCGGCGCGTCGCCCGAGACCCTGGTCCGGCTCAGCGATGGCCGGGTCGAGCTGCGGCCGCTCGCCGGCACCCGGCCGCGCGGCGCGACCGCCGCCGAGGACGATCGCCTCGCGGCCGAGCTGCTCGCCGATCCCAAGGAGCGCGCCGAGCACCTGATGCTGATCGATCTGGGCCGCAACGACGTCGGCCGGGTCGCGCAGGTCGGCTCGGTGCAGGTCGCCGAGCAGATGGTGATCGAGAAGTACTCCCACGTCATGCACATGACCTCGCACGTGGTCGGCACGATCGCGCCGGGCAAGTCGTGGCGCGACGTGCTGCGCGCGGCGTTCCCGGCGGGCACGCTGTCGGGCGCGCCCAAGATCCGGGCGATGGAGATCATCGACGAGCTCGAGCCGCACCAGCGCGGGATCTACGGCGGGGCGGTCGGCTACGTGAGCTACACCGGCAACCTCGACCTGGCGATCGCGATCCGGACGCTGGTGTCGTGCGGCGACACGATCTACGTCCAGGCCGGCGCCGGGCTGGTCGCGGACTCGGTGCCCGAGGCCGAGTACCAGGAGACCGTGAACAAGGCCCGGGCGGTATTGCGCGCGGTGGCGATGGCCCGCACCGCAGAACGGACGGCGCCGTGAAGCTGCTGCTGATCGATAACTACGACTCGTTCACCTGGAACCTCGCGCAGTACTTCGGCGAGCTCGGCGCCGACGTCAGCGTCGAGCGCAACGACGCGCTGACCGTCGACGAGGTCGCGGCGCGCGCGCCCGGAGCGATCGTGATCTCGCCGGGGCCGTGCACGCCCAACGAGGCCGGGATCTCGATGGACGTGATCCGCCGGTTCGCCGGCCAGCTGCCGATCCTCGGCGTGTGCCTGGGCCACCAGTGCATCGGCCAGGTGTTCGGCGGCCGGGTCGTGCGGGCGCCGCGCGTGATGCACGGCAAGACCTCGAAGATCTTCCACGACGAGCGCGGCCTCTACGCCGGGGTCGAGAACCCGTTCGTCGCGACCCGGTACCACTCGCTGGTGATCGCGCCGGAGTCGATGCCGGGCGGCCTCGAGGTCACGTCGAAGACCTGGGAGGACGAGATCATGGGGGTCCGGGCGAGGGCCGGCGCGGCGCCGCTCGAGGGCGTGCAGTACCACCCCGAGTCGATCATGACGGCGGCGGGCAAGCAGCTGCTCGGCAACTTCCTGGCGATGGCGCGGGCGTTCCACCGCGCGCGAGCCGCATGATCACCGCGGCGATCCACAAGGTCGTCGCCGGCGTCGACCTGTCGCGCGACGAGATGACCGCCGTGATCGGCCAGATCATGGACGGCGGCGCGACGCCGGCGCAGATCGGCGGCCTCCTGGTCGCGCTGCGGATCAAGGGCGAGGCGGTCGACGAGATCGTCGGCGCGGCCACCGCGATGCGCGCCCGGGCGGCGGCGCTGACCTGCCCGCGGCCCGAGGCGTCGATCGATACCTGCGGCACCGGCGGCGACGGCGCGTGCACGATCAACGTGTCGACCCTGGCGGCGATCCTGCTCGCGGCGTGCGGCGGCGCGGTCGCCAAGCACGGCAACCGCGCGCAGTCGTCGCGCTGCGGCTCGGCCGACGTGCTCGAGGCGCTGGGCGTGGCGATCGACGGCGAGCCGGCCCAGGTCCGCCGCGCGATCGACGTCGCAGGCATCGGCTTTGCGTTCGCGCCGAGGTTCCACGCGGCGACCCGGCACGCCGCCGGGCCGCGCAAGGAGCTCGGGATGCGGACGATCTTCAACCTGCTCGGGCCACTGACCAACCCGGCGGCCGTGCGGCACCAGGTGGTCGGCGTGTTCGAGGCGCGGTGGTGCGCGCCGGTCGCGGCGGCGCTCGGCGCGCTCGGCGTGCGGCGCGCGGCGGTCGTGCACGGCGAGGGCGGGCCGAGCGGCATCGACGAGCTCACCGTGCGGGGCGCGACCCACGTCGCGATCTACGATCAGGGCGAGCTGTTCGAGCAGACGCTGACCCCGGCGAGCTTCGGCGTGGCCGAGCTCGATCCCGACGGCCTGGCGGGCGGCGATCCGGCGCACAACGCCTCCGTGATGCGCGCCGTGCTCGCGGGGCAGCACACCGGGCCGGGCGAGCGCTACGAGGCCGCGCTGACCGCGTCGGCGATGACCGCGGCGCTGGGCCTGGCGCTGCTCGAGCCGGGGCCGCTCGCGCTGGCGCGGCTACCGGAGCAGCTGGCGCGGGCCCGGGCGTCGACGCGCGACGGCGCGGCGCGGCTGACCCTGCACAAGTGGCGGCTGGCGAGCATGGCCGCGGACGACGCCGACCTGTCGGCGCTGGCGGCGCTGACGCCGGGCGACGTTCCCCTCGAGGAGGCAGCATGACGACCGGGACGATCCTCGACCGCATCCTCGACGTGAAGCGCCGCGAGGTCGCCGAGGCGCAGGCCGCCCGGCCGTTCGCCGAGGTCGACGCCGCGGCGCGCGCCGCCGGGCCGGTCCGCGGGCTCGCGGCCGCGCTGCATCGCCCGGCCGGCGCCGAGGTCCGGGTGATCGCCGAGATCAAGCGGGCGTCGCCGTCGGCGGGCGCGATCCGCGCCGGCGCCGATCCGGTCGAGATCGCCCGGGACTACGCGCGGGGCGGGGCGCGCGTGCTGAGCGTCCTGACCGATCGCGAGTTCTTCGATGGCGAGCTGGGCTTCCTCGCCAAGGTCCGCGCCGCGGTCGACCTGCCGCTCCTGCGCAAGGACTTCATCGTCGACGCCTACCAGATCGCCGAGGCCCGCGCGGCCGGCGCCGACGGCGTGCTGCTGATCGTCGCGGCGCTCGGCGACGCGGAGCTCGCGCGGCTGCTCGGCGTGGCCCAGGGCTACCAGCTCGACGCGCTGGTCGAGGTCCATGACGCGGCCGAGGCGGCGCGGGCGATCTGTGCGGGCGCGACCTTGCTCGGCGTCAACCACCGCGACCTGCGCACGTTCACGATGGACATGTCGCTGACCGCCAAGATCGCGCCGGGCGTGCCGCCCGGGGTCGTGCTGGTCGGCGAGAGCGGGATCCGCACGCCCGCCGACGTCGCCGCGCTCGGCGCCGCCGGGGCCCACGCCGTGCTGGTCGGCGAGCAGCTGATGCGCGCGGCGTCGCCGGGCGACGCGCTGCTCGCGCTCCGCGGCGCCGGGCCGTCGTGACGCGGGTCAAGATCTGCGGCGTGCTCGACGACGCCGGCGTGCTCGTCGGCGTCGACTACGTCGGCCTCAACCTGTGGCCGAGCTCCAAGCGGTACGCGTCGCTGGAGGTCGCCCGGGCGGTCGCGGGCGATAGCGATCTCGGCCTCGCTCCCGACGGCGCGCGCGCACGCAACCCGCGGCTGGTCGGCGTGTTCGTCAACCCGTCGATCGACGACCTCGCGAACGCGATCGAGGCCCTCCCGCTCGGCGTGATCCAGCTGCACGGCGACGAGACCCCCGAGGCCGTCGCCGACGCCGCCCGGCACACCGGCCTGCCGGTCTGGAAGGCGATCTCGATCCGCTCCGCCGAGAGCCTCGACGGCCTCGACCGCTGGCCGGCCGACGCGCTGGTGCTCGACGCGCCGGTGCCCGGCCGCGGCGGCGCGGGCGTGACCTTCGACTGGACGCTGGCCGCCGCGGCGCGCCACCGCTACCCCGATCGCAAGATCGTGCTCGCGGGCGGCCTGACGCCCGACAACGTCGCCGAGGCGATCGCGATCGTCCAGCCGTGGGCCGTCGACGTCGCGAGCGGGGTCGAGACCGCGCCCGGCCGAAAGGATCCGGCCAAGGTCGCCGCGTTCGTGGCCGCGGTTCGCGCGTCACGCTGATCGGCGCGCGCCGTTCCTTGCCGTATACGCGCCGCGACGCGTCGAGCTATGGTATCGGCGCGATGCACCACACTGCTACCTGGGTCAGCGCTCACCTCTCCGAGCCGGAGGGCGGCCGGTTCGGCGCGTACGGCGGCCAGTACGTCGCCGAGACGCTGATGCCGGCGATCACCGAGCTCGAGGCGGCGTGGCGCGCCGCGCGCGGCGATGACGGGTTCTGGGCCGAGGTCGAGGACCTGCTCACCAACTACGTCGGCCGGCCGTCGCGGCTGTATCACGCGCGGCGGCTGTCGGCCGAGGTCGGCGCGCAGGTCTACCTGAAGCGCGAGGACCTGAACCACACCGGCGCGCACAAGATCAACAACTGCATCGGCCAGGCCGTGCTCGCCCGGCGGATGGGCAAGCGGCGGCTGATCGCCGAGACCGGCGCGGGCCAGCACGGCGTGGCCACGGCCACCGTCGCCGCGCTGTTCGGCCTGCCGTGCGAGATCTACATGGGCGCCGAGGACGTCCAGCGCCAGGCGCTCAACGTCGAGCGGATGAAGCTGCTCGGCGCCCAGGTCCATCCGGTCGAGAGCGGCACGCGCACGCTCAAGGACGCGATGAACGAGGCGCTGCGCGACTGGGTGACCAACGTCGGCGACACGTTCTATCTGATCGGCTCGGTCGCCGGGCCACACCCGTACCCGTGGATGGTGCGCGACCTGCAAGCGGTGATCGGCCGCGAGGCGCGCGAGCAGATCATGGCGGCGACCGGCCGGCTGCCCGACGCGTGCGTCGCGTGCGTCGGCGGTGGCTCCAACGCGGCCGGGCTGTTCGCGCCGTTCGTCGCCGACGCCAGCGTCAAGCTGGTCGGGGTCGAGGCCGCGGGCGACGGCGTCGAGACCGGCCGCCACGCCGCGACCCTGGGCGCCGGCCGGGTCGGCGTGCTGCACGGCAGCAAGAGCTACGTGCTGGTCCGCGACGACGGGCAGATCGCCCACGCGCACTCGATCAGCGCGGGCCTCGACTACCCCGGCGTCGGCCCCGAGCACTCGGCGTGGAAGGACGCCGGCCGCGCGACCTACGTGGCCCGGACCGACGGCGAGGCGCTGGCCGCGCTCGAGCGCCTGGCGCGGACCGAGGGCATCCTGTGCGCGCTCGAGACCGCGCACGCGATCGCCGCGCTCGACGAGGTCGCGAGCCTCGTCGGCAAGGACGGCGTGATCATCGTCGGGCTGTCGGGGCGGGGTGACAAGGACATGGTCACCGTCGCCCAGCGGAGGGCGCCGTGAGCGCGACCGGTGCTCGCCCCGGCGCGCTGCGCGCCGCGTTCGACCGGGCCGCCGAGCAGCGCCGCGCGGCGCTGGTCGCGTACCTGACGTTTGGCGATCCGGATCCGGCGACCTCGGTCGAGGTGCTCGCGGCGGTGGCGGGAGCAGGGGCCGACGTCATCGAGCTCGGCGTGCCGTTCAGTGATCCGTCGGCCGATGGGCCGTCGATCCAGCGGGCGATGGAGCGGGCGCTCGCGGCGGGCGGCACGCTGGCCGGCGCGCTCGACGCGGTCGCGGCCCTGCGCG
>DASWOO010000536.1:0-3377 GCA_036404335.1 Kofleriaceae bacterium | reverse complement strand
CCGACGCGCACGGCGCGGCGATCGTGCTCGAGGACGGGGTGCGGTGCATCGGCGACACCCCGACCGCCGAGCAGCTCCGGCCGCTGGTCGACTGGCTGCGCGCCCAGCAGGCCGAGGACGTGATCGCGGTCAGCCACCTCGCGGCGCGCTACGCCGCGGCCGAAGGCTGGGCGAGCGCCGGGCTGCTCGCCGTCGCGATCTCGCGCGAGCTCGGCGAGTATCTGCTGTGGTTCCGCAACACCACCGATCGCACGATCGACTGGGCCGGCGATCCGCGCAAGATCGTCAAGGCTGACGACAGCAGCAGTCCACCGCGGTTGTCGCCGCGCGGCTCGTTCGCGCTGTGGCGCGAGACCGTGCGCGGCCGGGCGGTGCCGTGGGACTCGTGGCACATCGAGGCCGCGAGCAACCTGCGCCGCGTGCTGCTCGGCGGGGTCCGCAAGCGCTCGGCCGAGCTGCGGCTGCTCAACCAGCGGCTGCTCGAGACCGACCGTGCCAAGGACTCGTTCATCGCGACGGTCAGCCACGAGCTGCGCACGCCGCTCAACGCGATCACCGGCTGGACCCAGCTGTTGCGCAGCGGCCAGATCTCCGGCGCGCGGACCGAGCATGCGCTCGAGGTGATCGCGCGCAACGCCGAGATCCAGATCCAGATCATCGACGATCTGCTCGACGTGTCGCGGATGACCAGCGGCAAGGTGACGCTCGACGTCGAGCCGGTCGACCTGCCCTCGCTGATCGAGTCGGTGCTCGATGGCTCGGCGCTGGCGATGAGCGCCAAGGACCAGCGGCTCAAGCGGATCATCGATCCGAGCGCGTCGCCGATCCTCGGCGATCCGGTGCGGCTGCGGCAGATCGTCAACAACCTGTTGACCAACGCGATCAAGTTCACGCCCAAGGGCGGGTCGATCACGGTCGTGCTGCGCCGGCTCGAGTCCGACGTCGAGATCACCGTGCGCGACAACGGCAAGGGCATCTCGCCGGGGTTCCTCGCGCACATCTTCGAGCCGTTCCGCCAGCAGGACGAGGGCATGAACCGCCGGACGCAGGGCCTGGGCCTGGGCCTGGCGATCGTGCGCAAGCTCGTCGAGCTGCACGGCGGCCGGGTCGACGCCGAGAGCCAGGGCGAGGGCACCGGCGCGACATTTCGCGTGACCGTGCCGATGGCGCCGCTCCGGTCGCGCCACGCCACCCAGCCGCCGCCGTCGCCCGGCCACGCGATCCACCACCCCGCCGAGCTCGACGGCCTGCGCGTGCTGCTGGTCGAGGACGAGGCCGACGCGCGCGAGATGGTCGCGGTGGTGCTGCGCGACTGCGGCGCCGTGGTCAGCGAGGCGGCGCTGGCCAGCGAGGCGCTGGTCATCCTCGGCAACCAGGCGATCGACCTGATGATCTCCGACATCGGCATGCCCGACATGGACGGCATGGCGCTGATCCGCGCGATCCGCGCGCTGCCCGAGCCGGCGCGGTCGATCCCGGCGATCGCGCTGACGGCGTACACCCGCGCGGTCGATCGCACGCGGGCGATCCAGGCCGGCTTCCAGAGCCACATCCCCAAGCCGGTCGACGCGACCGAGCTCCTGACCGTGGCCGCGAGCCTGGTCGGCCGGCTGCGCCGCCCGGAATAGCGCGGCGCGCCGGCGCGTTGTCGGGCATGCGCCACCTGGTGATCGCCGCGAGCCTGTGCTGGACGGCGGCCGCGTCCGCCGCGCCGGATCCTGCGCCCCGGTTCGCGCCGCAGCCGCTCGCCGGCCCGTACGCGGTGCCGGGGGACTACTGCAACGCCGAGCACGTCCCGATCGACCGCTGCGAGGTCACGACCGACCTGGACGCCGACCACGTCGCGGCGCCGTTCCAGGCGGTCGCCAAGATCCTGATCATCACCGACGATCAGATGCACTTCCCGCGCGCGAGCCTGGCGCTCCAGGTCGGCGGCCAGTGGTACGTCCTGCCGGACATCGGCGAGGCCGGCGCCGGCCACGGTGGCGGCCACAGCCTCGCGTTCCGCATGGCCGGCGCGCGGCTGGTCGTCGACTGGACCAGCTCGATCGGCCGGTTCGGCCACGACGACGAGACCGCGATCATCGTGTGCGGCGTCGGCGCCGCCGATCACCGGCCGCGCTGCACCGGCCCGATCGTCACCTCGCAGCTGACCGTCACCGACCACTGCGCCAAGGACCCGGACTGCACCCGGCGGCCGACGGCGACCAGCTCCTTCCGCTGCGTCGCCACCCTCCGCGGCGACGTCCTCGACATCACCGACGATCGCAAGCCGCTCCGCAACCCCGACGCCGAGCAGACCCTGCCGCCGCGACTCGGCGCGTGCGCCACGCACGGCCTCGCCGGCGCGCACAAGCTCGCGTTCTAGGCACGGCCCGCGCAGGCGGGTAACCTGTGAACGTGCAGGGCAGGGTCGGAAAGGGAACGCGTCCAACGCAAGGTGACCGTGGTCCCCCATCGGGGGCATCGGCCGTCGGCAAGCGAACGCGCATCGAGCAACTTCCAGCTCCTGTGGCGCATCCAGGCGCGGCGACCGGCGTCTCTGGAAAGGCGTTGCCAAGGAGCCATGAGATTGCTGCGCCCGCAGGGGGCGTACACCTTCCAGGCTTTATCGACACGAGCGACGGCGCGAACCTGCGCACGGGACCGGCGGAGGCAGGTGGAATCGCGGTCCTCGATGAACCGTTGCCACCTGCGACCCGCGTCTTTGTCAGCGGCACACATCCGAACGCTCGACAGTGGTGGTACGTGACCGCATTTCTGCCCGACAAGATCGTGCGCGGTTATGTGCAGCAGCCCCGCGTCAATGTAGATCTTCCAGAGCCGCTTGCGAAGCTCCATCAGGTGAAGTCCGGCGATACCGTCGAGAAGCTCGCAGTGCAGGAGTACTCGTCATCAGTTCGCGATGGCCATGATCTCCGCTACTACGAGAACGTGCTGCTGTTCGCCAACAAGCGTTGCGGACGCGCAGGGATCACCGGCACGTATCAGGACCCGGGGCTGCTGGGCGGTGGTGCCAATCATATCCAGCTCGTCGCCGGGCACCGCATCTGGCTCGTCAGCCCGACGTACGCGCACGCGCTCGAAGGCGCGGTTCCCGATGGTTCGCTGTCCAACGGCGCGTACGCGAAGGCCAGGCGGGTCACCCAGCACATCGTCGACATCATCAAGAACGTCACGCAGTCGCCGCACGTCTTCGCAGACGTCGCTGGCGAGTACGCTCAGGCGATCCGCGATCACCTGCCGGAGATCATTGGCATCATCGCGGGATTCATTGCTGCAGAGGCGGCGTCCGCGTTTCTGGCGGCAACGCCAACCGGCGTCGGTCAGCTCGCAGCCGTGCTGATCCAGCTCGCGCTCTCGACGTTCGGCGCAGT
>DASWOO010000535.1:0-4348 GCA_036404335.1 Kofleriaceae bacterium | reverse complement strand
CTCGGCGTCGAGGTCGGCGCCGTAGGTCAGCGTCACCGGATCGGCCAGCCGGTGCTGCTGCACCGCGCGCAGCCCGCCGACCCACGCGGCGTCGCGCTGGCTCGCCGGCGTCAGGCCGACCTGCAGGTCGTAGCTCGTGCGATCGCGGCCGGCCCACAGCGTCGCGCTGTCGTAGCCATCGGGCCGGTCACGGCGCAGCGTGACCTGGGCGCGGACCGTGCGCTGCTCGCTGGTCTCGTCGACCTGGGTCGCCGGATCGTCCGACTGCAGCGTCCGATCGAGCGAGTCGCCCGAGCCCAGCACCCAGCCGGTCAGCACCAGGTGATCGGCGAGCGGCGCGCGCACCACCAGCTGGCCGTCGGTCCACCGCGGGATCGGCGCGTTGGGCGCCAGGGTCTTGCGGTTGGCGATCAGATCGATCTCCTGATCGAGCCAGCTCTTGCGGAACGCCGCCGCGATCGTCGCGCCGCCGACCGCGAGCCGACCGGCCTCGCTGATGTCGAGCACGTCGGCCTGCAGCCGCCAGCGCGGCACCGCCGCCGGATCGGCCAGCCCGAGGTCGATCACGCCGCCGATCGCGCGGCCGCGGTCGGGGCCGAACGCCGCCGGGGTCAGCCGGATGTCGCCGACCAGATCGTTGCCGATCGCGGCCCGGTAACCGCCGGTGTGATACAGCGCCATCACCGGCACGCCGTCGACGAACACGCGGGTATCGCGCGGCGCCGCGCCCCACACCACGACGTCGGCCGAGCCGGCCTGGGTCCGCGCCACCGCGGGCAGCGACTGGACGATCTTGGCCGCGTCGCCGCCGCCGGGCACCTCGCGCGCCAGCTTTGCGCTGATCCGGGTCTCGCCCGGCGCGGTCGGCGCGATGTCGGTGATCTCGATCTGCTCGCCGGCGGGCGTCGCCGCGGGCTCGACCTCGATCGTCAAGCTCACGTCGCCGGCCAGCGCGAGCGGCTGGCGCCTGGTGACCAGGAACGGCGCGGTGATCACGATCGTGTAGGCGCCGGCCGGCAGGTGGACCTCGAACGTGCCGTCGTCGTTCGAGGCGAGCAGCTCGGAGCCGACCTCGACCACCGCGCCGCCGACCGGCTGCTTGCTCGTCGCGTCGACCAGCGTGCCGTGCAGGGTGTCGGCAAGCGCGAGGCCGGGCCACGCCAGCAGGACGAGCAGCGGCGCGAACCGGGTCATAGCCCCGGTCACAGGGAGAACTGCAGCGCGAGCACGCCGGCGCCGGCGCCGTGCGGCGAGTGCTGGACCTCGTACTCGGTCGACACGCCGCGCGCAGCGCCGAGCAAGCTGCCGCCGCGGTAGGCCGAGACCGACCACTGCGCGCTGGCGTCGTGGCACATCGCGCGGGCCTCGACCCGCACGACGTAGCGCCCCGCCGGCGGCGGCATCGTCCAGATCACGTGCTCGGCCGGCCGGCCATCGCGGTGGCAGTCCTTGTTGCCGTCGCGATCGAGGATGCCGCTCTCGAGGTAAGCCGTCGGATCCGCCGGCGGCGAGCCGGGCGGCAGCGGCACCGTGGTGTTGGGGTGATCGGCGTAGGCCTCGCCACCCAGCGGATCGATCACGTGCAGATCGAGGTCGGCGGTCGAGTCCCACTCGAGGTCGACCACCAGCTCGCCGTCGGGCGGCGGCGTCAGGTTGGCGGTCAGGTCGATCCGGACCGGCTGGCCGAACCGGCCGGCCTCGTCGGCGCCGAACACGACCAGCGCGAACGGGCCGGGCGGGAAGTCGTCGGCCAGGCCGAACGTCGCCGCGATCGTCGGCGAGGTCGGCAGCTCGAACGACGGCGGTCCGGCGGTCACGATCCAGCCGTCGTCCTCGCCGGCGACGCCGATCACCGCGCCGCGCGTGCCGGGCCCCAGGTCGCCCATGATCCGCTCGCGGACCTGGCTGATCGTGACCGCGGCGTGATCGGTGAACACCGAGACCGGGTCGGGGCCGCCTGACGGTGCGGGCAGCGGGCCGGGCCGGTACTGCGCGCCGGGCACCTGCAGCCGGGCGCCATACCCAGGATCCGAGCTCGCGCCGTCGCAGCCGAGTAGCAGCGCGGCGAGCGTGATCCCTCTCACCCTAGAACCCCACCTGCGCGCGCAGCGCGAGCCGGTCGGCGGCCAGCGACGTCGGCGCGCCGCTGTCGCCGCGGCCGAACGGGTTGCGCGCGCGATCGTACTCGACGATGAACCGGGCGTCGTGCCACGTCGCGCTCGCCATGAACGCCCACGTCGAGAAGAGCTGGTGCACGGTGACCAGCGACGCGCCCTCGCGGTCCATCGCATCGCGGTCGGCGTCGTAGCGATCGTAGCGCACGCCGACCTGCGCGTGATCGCCGACGTTCTGCACCGCGCCGATCGCGTAGCCCAGCTGGCGCAGGTCGCGGCTCGCCGCGATCGGATCGGCCTCGATCAGCCCGCGATCGAGGTTGGTCGACAGGATCGCCTCGAAGAACCCGACGCCGGTGCCGAGCGCGCACAGGCACCAGTGCACGGTGAGATCGGCGCCGAGCGCGTCGTGGCCGAACGTCTGCGACGGCTCGCCGGGGTTCCCCGGGATGATCTGGATCTCGCCCTGATCGACGAAGCCGTTGTGGTTGTCGTCGACCCACTCGATGTCGTCCTTGGTCGGCGGCACGCCCGCGTGCAGGCCCTTGCCCGCGAGGCCCGATACGCCGGCCTCGATCCGCACGCGGTACGCCAGCGGGACCTCGACGCCGACCCGGCCGAGGAAGTCGAAGCTCGACACCGGATCTTTGCCGTGCCACTGCGCGTCGCCGACCGGCGCGCCGTTCATCATCGCCAGCGACCACTTGAGGTAGCTGTAGCGGCCCGACACAATCGCGCCGGCGTCGAAGTTGCCGGGGAACAGCGCGCGCGACATCGCCGGCGGCTCGAGGAACGGCTTGTCGCGGACATCGGCCGCGACCTCGACGCCGAACGGGATCGTGAACAGCCCGGCGGCGACCTGGACGTAGAACGCGCCCGGCGGATCCGCGGGCGACGCCGAGCTCCAGCCGACCTGCGCGCCGAGCAGCCGCGCGGTCGCGCCGTCGAGTGTGTTGCCGTCGAGCTCGAGCGAGCCGAACATGCCGTCGCGCCGGGCGGTCGCCCGGATCCGGGCGCGCGGGATCTCGAACCGGTCGCGGTTGAGCGGCTGGCCGGGATCGTCGGGCGCGACCTCATCATGAGAGGTCTGATCCCACGCCACGGCGTCGGCCTGGACAAAGCCGGTCAGCTCGAGCTGCCAGCCACGATAGGTGATCGGCGGCGGGCTCGGCTCGCCGGCGCGCGCGCGGCCGGCCGCGAGGCCGAGCACCGCGAGTATGCAGCTGGCCCGGCTCAGGGCAGCGGCGGGACGGTGCCGTCCGGGTTGAGCAGCGTGGGATGCGAGTCCTTGCGGATGCCAACCGCCGTCGTGCACGCGTTGATGATCTCGTTGTAGGTCTGCGGGTTGGTGAAGCACGATGCGTCGGCGGTGCCGGCGTCGATCACCGGCGCGGCGTCCCTGGGCGCGTTGCCATCATCGCCGCACGCGGCCGCAAACACGAGCGGGACCGCCAGGAGCAGGCTGCGGATGTTCATATAACTTGACCTCGCAGAAGCCGGCGCGGCAGGTGCCGGTCGCGCAGGCGTGGGTGGCATCACAGGTCGCGCACGCGCTGGTCGACACGACGCTATCGTACTTGCACGTGCAGTCCGCGGGCGGGCTGAACAGCTTGAGCTCGGCGCCCTCGCGGTCGCGGTTGACGTGCATCGCGCAGGTCGGGACCAGGCCGACCGGGCCGATCGCGTCGTGGATGATGTCGAAGCTCGGGGCCTCGGCCGCGTCGACCGGCTGATCGGTGATCAGGTTGATCACGTAGCGCGCGAGCGCGTTCGCCGGCGTGCCGCCCGCCTGGTTCAGATCCATCCACTCGGTCGGCGACCACACCGTGTAGTGGCCGTCGCGCACGTTCTTCTTGTCGCGGGTCGAGCTCGACGAGTCCGGGTAGTACGCGAGGTACTGGCCCTTGGCGCGATAGGCCAGCGCCTTGATCGTCGTGCGGTTGCCGTCGTAGACCTCGGCGCCGAGCAGGCCGATCGCCGCCCCGGTGCCGCCCTGGACCGCGGCCTGGACCTGGGGCGAGCCGGTCTGGACCGTGCCCTTGAACTTGCTCGGCGGATCGATGCCGAGGTTGGCGGCCCACGCCAGGAGCGTGCTGGTGGTCGCCGCGCGGATGAACATCTGCGTCGTGTCGATCCACGGCTCGACCATGCCGGCGATGCCGCCGTAGCCGAACACCAGGTAGGCCTCCTCGAACGTGATCGCGATCTGCGACGACGCCGTCGGCACCGCGAGC
>DASWOO010000534.1:0-2064 GCA_036404335.1 Kofleriaceae bacterium | reverse complement strand
AGCAGATGGGCGTCAAGGTCTACACCATCCTGGTCGGCAAGGAGGACACCGACCTGTTCGGCGGCATGTCGGTCAACCCCGAGACCCTGCGCAGCATCGCGGGGCTGACCGGCGGCGAGTTCTTCCGCGCCACCGACTACGACTCGTTCGATCGCG
Organism: Kofleriaceae bacterium; assembly: GCA_036404335.1. Lineage (GTDB taxonomy): Bacteria > Myxococcota_A > Polyangia > Haliangiales > Haliangiaceae > JABFXX01. The sequence continues at coordinate 1,908 of DASWOO010000534.1, read as the reverse complement.
GGTTCCAGAGCGTGCGCGAGACCCTCGACAAGACCAAGCGCGTCGAGCTCGAGCGCGTCCCCGACCAGCAGCTGTTCGTGCCGCTCGCGCTGATCGCCCTGGCGCTGCTCGGCCTCGAGCAGCTGCTGGCGCACACCCGGCTGCGGAGGTTGCCGTGACGTTCGCGACCCCGGCGCTGGGCTACCTGGCGATCGCCGCGCCGGTGGTCGTGCTCGCGCTTCACGCGTACGACCGGATGCGCCGTCGCCAGCTCGCCGGCCGGCTCGGCGAGCTGCCCCTGGTGTCGCGGGTGATGGCCAGCGCGTCGCCCGGCCGCCGCCTGGCCAAGGATCTGCTCGCCGCCGCCGCCGTCGGGCTGGTCGCGCTGTCGGCCGCCCGGCCGCAGGTCGTCGGCAGCCACCGCGTCGAGCTGCACGGCCTCGACCTGGTGCTCGCGGTCGACGTCTCCAAGTCGATGCTGGTCGACGACGTCCAGCCGACCGACGAGATGACCCGCAAGCACCTCGAGACCTCGCGCCTGGCCCGCGCCCGCGAGCTCGCCCGCGCGATCATCGACGAGCTGCCCGGCGATCGGATCGCGCCGGTCGTGTTCGCCGGCACCGCGGCGCATTTCCCGCTGACCGAGGACCACACCGTCGCCGATCACTTCGTGCGCGACCTCGGGCCCGCCGACCTGCCGCAGGGCTCCAACCTCGCCGAGGTGTTCCGCGTCGCGCGCTGCCTGCTGCACCCCAATCTGTATGAGGACCTCGGCTGCGCCCGGATCGGCCGGCGCGGCCACGGCGGCGATCCGCTCGCCGGCGAGAGCCTCGATCCCAGGCCGGTGCCGGGCGCGCGGGCGGAGGACGCCACGGCGGATCCGTCGCCGAGCTCCGAGCGCGGCAAGGCGATCGTCGTGCTGACCGATGGCGGCGACGACAACACCGAGGCCCGGCGCGAGATCGCAGCCGCGCGCGAGCTGGGCATCGCGGTGATCCTGGTCGGCCACGGCTCGGTCGCCGGCGGCACGGTCTACGAGATCGATCCGGACACCGGCAAGCGCGGCGCGCAGCCCAAGAAGCTTGCCGACGGCACGATCGTGACGTCGCGGCGCGACGACGCCGGGATGCGCGCGCTGTCCGCGCTGTCCGGCGATGACCACCGCTACGTGATCGCCCCCGAGCGCGGCGAGGTCGATCCGCGGCCGATCGTCGACGCGCTGCGCTCGGTCAACCGCGGTCTCGCGACCAAGCGGGTCAAGGACAAGCGCGACATCTACCAGCCGTTCCTGTTCGCGGCGCTGATGCTGCTCGTGATCGAGGTCGCGATCAGCACCCGGCGCCGCCAGCGCTATCCGGAGGCAGCGTGACCCGGCCGTGGCATGCTCGGGGCATGCGATCGCGCGTGTGGATCGCGGCGCTGTGCGTCGCGCTCGGCGGCTGGGAGCCGTTTCGCACCGACGATCCCGACGTGACGGCCGGCAACCAGGCCTACGCCGACGGCCGCTACGACGACGCGATCGCCGCGTACGATCGCGCGGCGCGGCGCGGCGCCGCCGATGCCGACGCGCTCGCGTACAACCGCGGCACCGCCGAGCTCAAGAAGGCCGAGAAGCTCGCCGACGGCACCGCGGACAAGCAGCAGCTCACCGAGCGCGGCCTCGAGGACCTCAAGCGCGCCGGCCACGCGGCGGATGCACGGATCCGCGGGCAGGCGAGCTACAACCGCGGCAACGCCTTGCTCCAGGGCGGCAAGCTCGACGACGCGATCGACGCGTACAAGCAGGCGCTGCGCGAGGACCGCACGCTCGACGACGCGCGGACGAACCTCGAGCTGGCGCTCCGCCGCCGCGAGAAGCAGCAAGGGCAGAGGGGGCAGCAGGGGCAGGGGCAGCAGGGGCAGCAGGGGCAGGGGCAGCAGGGGCAGGGG
>DASWOO010000533.1:0-16982 GCA_036404335.1 Kofleriaceae bacterium | reverse complement strand
CCGCACGCGCACATGATGACGCCGCCGCCGGCGGCCGCGGTCGAGGCCCGGATCCAGGCGGCGCCGAGCCCGCGCAGCGTCGAGCCGCCGCGGCCGCGCAAGCTGTATCCGCAGCTGTCGCCGGTCGAGGTCAGCGGCTCGCTGTCGACGAGCGAGGTCCAGCGCGCGGTCGATCGCCAGCGCGCGGCGATCGCGCACTGCGGGGCGATCGCGACCGCGCCGGCGACGGTCACCGCGCAGTTCTCGATCGGCGAGGCGCGCCGCGCCCGGGCGATCCGGACGTCGGGCCCGCTCGACGCGCTCAACGCCTGCGTGATCGCCGCGCTCGGCGCGGTCCGCACCGCGTCGGCGCCCGACATCGGCGACGTCGACGTCCGCTTCCGGATCGCGTTCGCGGTGACCCAGTGAACCATGGCGCGGTCGCGCGCGCCGCGACCACGGGGCTCGCGGCGCTGGCCACCGCGGCGCTCGCGCTCGGCGCCGCCAGCGCCGACACCACGCGCACGATCGCCGGCTCGCTGCAGCTCGACTACCTGGCGGTGCCGACCGACGCGCACGCCAGCGCGACCTCGTTCGACGGCATGACCGCCGAGCTGTCGCTCAAGATGACCGTCGACTTCACGCACGACGCGTCGGCGAGCGTGAAGGTCTGCTTCGCGTGCCACGGGTTCGAGGCCGCGGCGGCGTTCGTCGATCTGCGGGCCGCCGACGAGCTCGCGGTGCGCATCGGCCGGCTGACGCCCGCGTTCGGCAGCTTCCCGCAGCGCGGCGACCCGGCGAACCACCGCACCAACGACAAGCCGCTGCCGTACGACATGGGCCGGATGCTGCACCACGGCGAGTGGAACGAGGGCGTGCTGCCGGCGCCGTGGGTCGACAACGGCGTCGAGCTGCTCGGCACCTGGTTCGTCGACGGCGGACGCCTCGACTACGCGGCCTACGTCCTGTCCGGGCCCAAGGGCAGCGCCGGCGGCGCCGACCTCGACTTCGTCGCGTCGCGCGATCCATCGGCGTACTACGTCGACAACAACTCCGAGCCGGTGCTCGGCGCCCGCGCGTCGGGCACGCTCGATCTCGGCAGCGGGGGCCGCGGCGTCACCCTCGGGGCATCGGCCATGGTCGGCCACTACGACCCGGACCGCCGGCTGGGCTTCGCGATCGCCGGCGGCGATGTGGTCGCGAACCTGGACGCCGTCATCCTGCGCGGCGAGTACCTGGTGCGGCGTACCGAGGTCGACATCGGCACCGACCCGGAGGCGCGCTGGAAGTACGCGCCGGCGCGCGGCGGCGGCTACAGCGATCATTTCTACAAACACGGGTTCTACGGCGAGGCCGAGATCCCGCTCGGCGGCAGCGTCGATGCGTTCGCCCGGTTCGATGGCCTGCTGCGCTACGGCAACGTGCTCAAGACGAGTCAGCTATCCGAGCGCGCCAGCCTGCTGCGCTACACCGCCGGCGCCGCGTTCCGGCTGAGCGCCAGCATCCGGCTCAAAACCAGCGTGGAGTACTATCAATTCAGCGACTTCGAGAACGACGTGGCGCTGCATGTCGGCGTCGCGACCCCGTTTTGAAGAAATCTGGCGATTTCATGCAAAGCCGGCCGGGGGCGATCCACTCCCTGGTGATGATGATGGGAAAGAATCTGTTCTTCGCGCTCGTCCTGGCTCTCGGTGGCGGGGCGGCCTTCCATAGCGTCGCCGGTGCCTCGCCGAGCGCCACCCTCGCGCCCGCCACCTCGGCCCCGCAGTCGCGGGTCGAGGTCGTCCCCGGCCCCGAGGTGTTCGAGGCCAGCAGCGGCAAGTGCAAGGCGCAGTGTACCGAGGACGCCGGTGATTGCCGCCGCAGCTGCAAGGGCGCCAAGTGCGCCTCGGACTGCAATCGCGCCGAGCGCGACTGCAAGTCGAGCTGCTAGCGCTTACGCGCCTGAACGCCGTCGAGCACGGCGAGGAGCTGCGCGACGAGCTCGCTGGTGACAGACGATTTTCGCCGGGCCGGCGGGATCGGGTATCGCCGCGGCGATGGCCGAGGACGCGCCGCTGGTCAACGTCACCGGCCACGACGCCGGCGCCGGCTCAGGCCGCGAGCTGGATCGCCCGCGGCAGCCCGGCGTCCGACGACGCGGCCGACCGCCGGCGCGCGCGCGACTGCGCGACCACGGCAAAGCTGTAGATGCCCAGGCCCACGACCATCACCGACACCAGCATCGCCGGGTGCGGCTCGGCGAACACCGCCCGCATCGTCACCAGCGGCGCCAGCACCAGCAGCGCCAGCGGCAACAGCGAGCTCATCCCCGGCCAGTACGGCGCGATCCGCTCGCGCCGCGCCAGCCAGTACGTCGCCAGCACCGACGACGCGATCGCGCCGCCCGCGCTGGCGATCGCCACGCCGGTCGCGCCGAGCTCGGCGAGCCCGAGCTGGCCGGCGAGCGTGCCGGCGATGCCGACCGCCGCGGCCCACAGCGCGAGCCGCGGCCGGCCGACCACGGTGATCACCGACGTCGCCGGGCCGAGCACGGTCTCGACCGTCCGGCCGATCACCAGGAACACCAGGATCGGCGCCGCGGCGCCGGCCGCGCCCAGCAGCTGCAGGAACTGCTCGGGGAACACCAGCATCGCCGCGGTCATCGGCATCGCGAACACCGCGTTCCAGCGCAGGCCCTCGGTCAGCACGAAGATCAGATCCTTGCGCCGGCCGCGCGCCTCGGCGGCGATCGGCGCGATCACCTGGTCGTAGCCCTGGCGGACCTGGGTGAAGCCCGACACCAGCTCGGCGGCGATCGCGTAGCCGGCGATCGCGACCGGGTCGTGGGTCACGAGCGCGACCGCGATCAGGTCGAGCTTGCCCTGCGCGCTCTGCAGCAGATCCGCCAGGCCGAGCGGCACCGACAGCGGCACCAGCTGGCGCAGCGGCCAGGTGTGCGGCGCGAGCAGCGCGCGGACCAGCCGCGCCCCGCCGATCGCCCGGACCACGGTGTACGCGGCGACCACGGCTCCGCCGATGATCGAGATCAGGAAGCCGGTCAGCAGCGCGGACGCGCCGGTCAGCAGCATGCTCGCCGCCGCGCCGGCGACCAGCAGCAACACCGGCTCGACCACGGCGCGCGCGAGCACGTACATCGCGGTCTGGGTCTCGCCCCGCGCGGCGCGCAGCGCGACGTTGCCGGTCGCGAGCAGCGGCAGGCCGAGCGCGATCGCCAGGCGGGCCTCGCCGACCGCCTCGTCGGGCAGCGGCACCAGGTACGGCAACACGGCGATCAGCACGCCGGCGACCGCCAGCCCGACCACCGCCGACACCACCAGCGCGCCGGCCGTGGCGTCCGCGCGGTCCTCCTCGGCCCAGCGGCGCAGGCCACGATCGAGGCCGAGGGTCGCGAGCCGGGCGCCAAGCTCGACCGTCGTCCAGATCAGGAACAGCGCGCCGAGCGCGCCGGCGTCGTGCAGCCGGGCGAACAGGCCGAACGCCAGCGGCCGGGCCAGGCTCGCGGCGTGCCCCGCGAACGTGATCGCCGTCCCGCGCGCGACAGCGGCGGACGGTGCAGGCGCCGGGACGGACGACATGGCGGAGCAGCCAGAGCAAGCCGTGGACCATTTTGCCCCGCAAATGGCTTCGCGCAGTTGGCTCGCCAGACCTGTGCAAACCCTGTCGGTCTTCCGTCAGTGTCGGACACCAATGCCGCAGTTCGACGCCGAATTCCGTCGCCGACCGCCCGGTCAGCCCTGGCGCAGCAGCGCCGACAGCGCCCCGGCGTCCGTGACCGGCGCCGAGCAGGTAGGTCCGGTGCACACGAACGCGCGCGCGGCGTCGCCGGCGGGCGTCTTGCCGTCGAGCAGCGCCGCGGACGCCCACGGCCCGGCGAGGCCCAGCGTCGGCGCATAGGTCCGGCGCGCCGCCTCGATCAGCGCGTCGCGGCCGGCGCCCTCGGTGACGACCAGCACCTGCGCGTGCAGGTACAGATCGAGCGCCGCGATCAGCCCCGAGTTCGCCCACGCCTGGCCCTCGGTCGAGCCGGTCAACCGCTGCACCAGGTAGGTCTCGGCGATCGCCATCGCCTCGCTGTCGCCGGCGATCATCCCGAGCCGCAGCAGCACGCTGGTCGCGACCGCGGCGCCCGACGGGATCGCGCCGTCCTGGTGCGACTCCGGCCGGTGGACCAGCAGCGCGTCGCCCGCCGGCGCCAGGTAGAACACGACGACGCCGTCGGGCCGATCGACGAACTTGCCGCGCAGCGCGCCGGCGAGCGCCGCGCCGAGGTCCCACCACGCGCGGTCGCCGGTCGCCTCGGCCAGGTCGAGGAACCCGGCCGCGACGAACGCGTAGTCGTCCAGCGTGCCGTCGAGCTGCTTGGTCTGGCCCTGGTGATAGATCCGCGCGACTTGATCGCCGTCGATCATCCGGTCGCGCACGAAGCTCGCGACCCGCAGCGCGAGCGCGAGCGCCGGCGCGTGGCCGGTCGCGCGCCACGCCGCGCACAGCCCGGTGATCGCCAGGCCGTTCCAGCCCGACAGCACCTTGTCGTCGGTGCCCGGCCGCACCCGGCCGTCGCGCACGGCCATCAGCTTCGCCCGCTGCTCGGCGAGGTGGGCCTCCTCGGCGGGCGAGGTCCGCGGCGTGACTCGCGAGAGCACGTTGCTGGCCTCGAAGTTCCCGCCCTCGGTCACGCCGTACGCGTGCGCGAACACCAGCGCGCCCGACGCGCCGAGCGTCGCCCGCAGCTCGGCCGGCGTCCAGACGTAGAACTTGCCCTCCTCGCCCTCGCTGTCGGCGTCGAGCGACGACCACAGCCCCCCGCCGGCGTCCGACAGCTCGCGCGCCAGGAACGCCACGGTCTCGCCGATCACCTCGGTCGCGCGCGCGGCCAGCGGCCCGGCCATCGCCGCGACGCTGGCGTAGATCGCCAGCAGCTGCGCCTGGTCGTACAGCATCTTCTCGAAGTGCGGCACCAGCCAGTGCTGGTCGACCGAGTAGCGCGCGAACCCGCCGCCGAGGTGATCGTAGATCCCGCCCTCGGCCATGCCGCGCGCCCAGCGATCGAACGCCTCGCGCGCCGGCTCGCCGTGCGGGAACCGACCGGCGCGGGCGAGCAGGTCGTGGGTCGTGCACGACGGGAACTTCGGCGCGCCGCCCAGGCCGCCGTGCTTCGGATCGCAACGCTCGGCGAGCTGGCGGCCGGCGCCGATCAGCAGCGACGGCGACAGCCCGCGCGGATCGGCCTGGCGCGCGCCGCGGCGGTAGTGCGCGTCGACCCGCTGCAGGCCGTCCATCAGCGCGAGCGCGTTGTCCTCGGCGTCGGCGCGCTGGGTCCGGTACGCCGCCGACATCGCCTCGAGCAGCTCGCGGAAGCTCGGCCGGCCGAACTTGGCCTGCGGCGGGAAGTACGTGCCGAGCAGGTACGGCCGGCCGTCTGGCAGGCAGAACGCCGACAGCGGCCAGCCGCCGCCTTCGCCCTGCACCTGGATCGCGTTCATGAAGATCGTGTCGACGTCGGGCCGCTCCTCGCGATCGACCTTGATGTTGATGAACCGGTCGTTCATCAGCGCGGCGATGCCGTCGTCCTCGAAGCTCTCGTGCGCCATGACGTGGCACCAGTGGCACGCGGCGTAGCCGATCGATACGAACACCGGCTTGTCGAGCCGGCGCGCCTCGGCGAACGCCTGCTCGGTCCACGGCCACCAGTCGACCGGATTGTCGGCGTGTTGCCGCAGGTACGGCGAGCTCTCGGCGGCCAGGCGGTTTGGCATGCCGTCGTATACGCCGCGCCCGCGCCGCTGACCAGCCAGGCGCCCCCTATGCGACGACGTACGGCGGCGCGCCCTGCGGCAGCCTGCCGATCATTCCGATCCGCCCGAAAACCGTCCACCCTGTGCGAATTGCAGTCATGGCCGCCGATTGGCGCTGGCATTCGATCGCGAAGAAGTGTCAATGTGCCGCGGAACTGTATTCGGGAGAGCGTTCCTAATGAGAGCACCTGTACTGGTCCTGGGCTTTATCTTTGCGTGGTTCGCCGCGCTGTCGGGCTGCGGCGATAACAATGACGGCGGTGGCACGAACAAGCCGCTCGGCACCGAGAAGGCCATCACCGCGTTCAGCTTCGCCTCGGCGAGCAACCCCGGCCTGACGAACGACGTCGTCGCCACGATCAACGGCGACACGATCGCCGCGACCGTGCCGTTCGGCGCCGATCTCACGGCGCTGGTCGCGACCTTCGACACCACCGGCGCCAGCGTCAGCGTCGGCAGTACGGCCCAGGTCAGCGGCACCACCGCCAACGACTTCTCGCGGATCCAGACCTACCTGGTCACTGCCGAGGATGGCTCGACCCGGAGCTACACGGTCAACGTGACCGGCGCGCAGTCGAACGCCAAGGCGATCACCGCGTTCTCGTTCACCAAGGCCAAGAACTCGGTGCTCGGCGCCGACGTCACCGCGACGATCAACGGCACCAACATCGCCGCGACCGTCCCGACCGGCACCGACGTCACCGGCCTGGTCGCGACGTTCACCTCGACCGGCACGATCGTCAAGGTCGGCAGCACGGCGCAGACCAGCGGCACCACCGCCAACAACTTCACCAGCCCGGTCGCCTACGTGGTCACCGCCGCCGACGGCTCGACCGCGACCTTCACCGTCACGGTGACCGTGGCGGCCAGCTCGGCCAAGGACATCACGGCGTTCGCGTTCAAGTCGGTGGGCAACAGCCTGCCGGCCGACATCACCGCGACGATCAACGGCGCCAACATCACGGCGACTGTGCCGTTCGGCACCAACGTCACGGCGCTGATCGCGACGTTCACCACGACCGGCGCCAGCGTCAAGGTCGGCGGGACCGCGCAGGTCAGCGGCACGACCCCGAACGACTTCACCAACCCGGTGACGTACACGGTGACGGCCGCCGACGGCACGACCAAGGACTTCACCGTCACCCTGACCATCGCGCAGAACCCGGCCAAGGCGATCACGGCGTTCGTGTTCACCTCGGCGCTCAACGGCCTGCCGGCGGACGTGACCGCGGTGATCGATCAGAACGCGCACACGATCTCGGCGACCGTGCCGTTCGGCACCGACGTCACCGCGCTCGTCGCGACGTTCACCTCGACCGGCGCGACCGTCAAGGTCGGCAGCACCGTCCAGGTCAGCGGCACGACCCCGAACAACTTCACCAGCCCGGTGACCTACACGGTGACGGCCGCCGACGGCACGACCCAGGACTACGTCGTCAGCGTCACGGTCGCGCAGAGCTCGGCCAAGGCGATCACCGCGTTCTCGTTCGACACCGCGAATAACCCGGGGCTGTCGGCCAACGTCACCGCCACGGTCGACGAGGGCAACAAGCTGATCACCGCGAGCGTGCCGTTCGGCACCGACGTGACCAAGCTGGTCGCGACGTTCACCACGACCGGCGCGACCGTCAAGGTCGGCAGCGTCACGCAGGTCAGCGGCATGACGGCGAACAACTTCACCGCCTCGGTGCTGTACGTCGTCACGGCCGCCAACGGCAGCACGGTGACCTACACCGTCACGATCACGATCCTGGTCAGCAGCGAGAAGGCGATCACCGCGTACGCCTTCACCGTGATCCACAACCCGGCGCTGACCAGCGACGCGGTCGTGACCATCACCGGCACCGACATCTCGGCGGTCGTGCCGTTCGGCACCTCGGCGGCGACGATCAAGAGCCTGGTCGCCGACTTCGTCACCACCGGTAACACCGTCACCGTCGGCGGCACCGCGCAGGTCAGCGGCGCCACGGCCAACGACTTCTCGGCGCCGGTCGCGTACCTGGTGACCGCGCAGGACGGCTCGACCACGACCTACACCGTCACGGTGACCGTCGCGAAGAGCCCAGCCAAGGAGCTGACCAAGTTCCAGTTCCTGTTCACCAAGAACACCGGGATCAAGGTCGACGGCAACGGCGTGATCGACGAGGCCAACCACACGATCACCGTCGAGCTCACCCAGGGCGTGCCGGTCACCGGGCTGATCGCGACGTTCGTCACCACGGGCGTCGACGTCCAGGTCGGCGGCGTGGATCAGACCAGCGGCGTCACCGCGAACGACTTCACCGCGCCGGTGACCTACACCGTGACCGCCGATGACGGCACGACGAAGAACTATGTCGTCACGATCAAGCGGTTCCTGACCTCGTTCACGTTCACTGGCTCGGCCGGCACCGAGGCGACGTTCCTCGCGGACGGCAGCGCCGCGGGCATCTCGAACCAGGTGACGATGGCGCGCAAGAACATCGCCGGCTCGGGCGCCGGCAACGTGTTCTCGGGCACGGGCTGGCCGCTGACCGCCGCCCTCGACCCCAACGATCACTACTTCACGTTCACCGTCACGCCGGCCGCCGGTAAGGCGATGACGTTCACCCAGCTGTTGCTGTTCACCCAGCGCTCGACGACCGGCCCGACGACGTTCTCGGTGCGGTCGAGCCGCGACAACTTCGCGGCCGATCTCTACAGCGACACGTCGGTGGTCTCGCCGGGCAAGACGTACACGTTCGCGCTCGACGCGGCGATGTTCGCGAACCTGACGACCAGCGTCGAGCTCCGGTTCTACGCGTACGCCGCGGGCGCCGCGACCGGCACCTGGCGCGTCGACAACGTGCAGCTCAGCGGCACGGTTCAATAGTCGCGAGCTCAGCGCTCGCCGCGGGCGCGCGCGAGCAGCGGCTTGCGCTGGGCCGGTAACCGGCCCGCCGCGGCCAGCGGCTCGAGCGCGTCGCGGGCGGCCTTCCAGGCGGCCGCGGCCGACGGCTGGTCGCCGCGCTGCGCCGCGAGCTCGGCGAGGCCGACCTCGATCTCGGCGAGCAGCCCGGGCCAGTGCGCGTTGTGCTGGGCCCGGCTTGCGCCGCGCGCGACGTTGAGCGCCTCGGCGAGCGCCCGGCCGCGCAGCCCGGCGTCCGCGGCGGCGCGCGCGGCGTCGGCCTGGGCGAGCAGGCCCTGGACCAGGGTCTCCTTGAACTCGCCGTTGATCGGATCGCCGGCGACCAGCGCGCGCGACCGGGCGAGCGAGTCCTCGATCAGGTGCTTGCTGCGCCTGGCGTCGCTGGCCGCGAGCAGCTTGCCGAGCGCGGCCTCGGTCGACGCCAGCTCGTTGCGGAACCCGACCTGCGCCGGCGCCTCGTCGACCAGCTGCTGGCGCAGCGCGAGCGCCTGCTCGTGGGCGTCGATCGCGTGCGCGGCGTCGGCCTTGAACGTGTACGCGTTGGCCAGCTTGGCGTGCGACCACGCCACCGACCGGCGATACGGCGCCGACCTCGGGTCCTTGTCGACCAGGCCGCGGCGGATGTCGAGCGCCGCCCGGTAGCGGGCCAGGCCGCGGTCGTAGTCGCCGAGGTAGAGCGCGGCGTCGCCGGCCCGGGTGTACGACCGCGACAGGTCGCCCTGCCAGATCGTGCTCTCGGGGTCGCGCTCGACCAGGCCCTTCTGCGCGTCGATCGCCTGGTCGAGCTGATCGATCCCGGCCTGGTAGTCGCCGACGTCGAGCAGCGCGAACCCGAAGTCGGCCTCGAGGTTGCCGCGCAGCCGGCGCCACGTCGTGTTGTCGGGGTCGTGCTTGCTCAGCGCGTCCATCACCGGCAGGGCGGTGTGGTAGGTCTCGATCGCGCTCGCCGGGTCGCCGACCTGGCGCTGCAGGTCGCCGAGCGGCAGCTGGACCTCGAGCACGTGGTGCTGGGCCTCGATGTCGTCGCGGTGGCTGTCGAGCAGGCGCTCGCGGAGCTTGAGCGCCGCGCGGTACTCGTCGAGCGCCTTGGCGGCGTCGCCGCGGGCCTGGAAGATCGAGCCGAGCTTCAGGTGGCTGGTCGCCAGGTCGCCGAGCTCGTCGTTGGGCCGGGTGCTCGGGCTGGTCGCGGCCTGCTCGCGCTCGGCCTTGGCCTGGGCGTACTCGTCGAACGCCGGGTCGAGCTTGCCGTCGTTGCGCAGCAGATCGCCGAGCCGGTCGTGGGTGTCGGCGGCGCCGAGCAGCACGTGGCGCTCGAGCGTGCCGGCCGGCGCCTCGTCGCGCAGCGCCTCGTACTCGTGCACCGCCTGCTGGTAGCTGGCGACCGCCAGCTCGCCCTTGCCGCGCTGCTGGTGGATCGTCCCGATCTCGTAGTCGATGTGCGCGATCTTCTGGCGCGCCAGGTGGGTGGAGTCCGGCGTGCGATCGCCGAGGCTGCGGACCAGCCGGGCGCGCGCGTCGGTCCAGGTCGCCAGCGCCTGGTCGAGCTTGCCGGTGTCGCGCTCGACCTGGCCGACGAGATCGACCGCGAGCGCCATGCGATCGACGTCGTCGGGCGGCAGGTCGCCGGGCAGGGTCGACAGCGCGGCGTAGTAGTCGCGGATCTCGGCGCCCAGGCTCTCGATCAGATCGAGCCGGCCGATCTTGGCCAGCCGCGCCCGCACGCCGGTCTGCAGGGTCTCGATCAGGTGCTCGGCCGCGCGCCGCCGCAGGTCGGCGACCTGGCGCGCGTGATCGGCGACGTCGCGCTCGACCATGATCCGGCGCAGCGCGAACGTGCCGCCGGCGGCAAAGCCGATCGCCGCCAGCGCCGCGATCGTCACCGCCGCGCGATGCTTGCGGACGAAGCGATCGATGCGCTGGCCGGCGGTGTAGCGGTGGGCCGACACCAGCTGGCCGGTCAGGAACCGGCGCAGCTCGGTCGCCAGCTCGCCGGCGTCGGCGTAGCGCTCGTCGGGCGCCGCGGCCATCGCGCGGCGGACGATCGCGACCAGGTCGGGCGGCGCGTCGGGCACGCGGTCGCCGAGCGGCGCGATCCGGCTGCTGGCGGCGGCGGCGATGACCTCGGTCGCGGTCCGCGCGTTGTACGGCGGCGCGCCGGCGAGCAGGTGGTAGAGCATGGCGCCGAGCGCGAACACGTCGGCGCGCTGGTCGACGGCCTCGGCGCGCGCCTGCTCGGGCGCCATGTACGCCGGCGTGCCCATCACCGCGCCGGCGATGGTCAGGGTCGACGCGTCGACCGGCCGGGCCTTGGCCTGGGGCCGGGGCGCGAGCGACACCGTCGCCGCGGCGGCGACGGCGAGCGACACGGCGGACTCGGCCTCGTCGAGGCTCTTGGCCAGGCCCCAGTCGATGACCACGGTCTCGCCGAAGTCGCCGATCAGGATGTTGGCGGGCTTCAAGTCCCGGTGGATCACCCGCTGGCTGTGGGCGTAGGCCATCGCGTCGGTCGCGGCGGCGAGCCGCGGCAGCAGCGCCAGCCGGTCTTCGAGGGTCCTGGCGTCGGCGATGACCCGATCGAGCGGCCGGCCCGACACCAGCTTCATCGCGAAGAACGGCTCGCCCGACGGCCAGCGCCCGGCCTCGTAGACCGGCACGATGCCTGGGTGCTGCAGCCGCGCGGTGATCAGCGCCTCGCGCTGGAACCGGCCGACCTGGTCGGGGCTGGGGTCGAGCAGCTCCTTGAGCGCGACGGCGCGGCCGAGCCGCTGGTCCTCGGCCGCGACGATCCGGCCCATGCCGCCGCGGGCGATCTCGCGGTCGGCGCGGTACAGGCTGGCCGCGACGACCGGCAGCGCGTCGAGGTCGCCGCCGGCGGGGGCGGCGATGGTCTCGGCGGCCTCCACGGTCGGCCGGTCGCCGGGCGGCGCCGCCATCTTGACCGTGCCCATGCCGGTCGTGGTCGGCAGCGGCCCGGACGGGGTCTGGACGTGGCGCGGCCGCTGCGGCCGCTCGGGCGCCGTCGGCGCGAGGGTCGCCGCGAACGCCGCGCTCGACCCGGGCGCCGGGTCGGCGTCATCGCGGGTGTCGCGGGCCATGGCTGGACATCATAGCTGGTGGCTTGCGCTTACGAAACAGTTGCGCCAAGGTGCGCCTCCATGTTCGAGCACCTGACGTCGTCCGACGAGCGCCCCACCGCGGTCGTGGTCGCCGTGCAGCTTCCCGACGTCTCCGACGCCGAGCTCGCCTCGTCGATCGCCGAGCTCGAGCGCCTGGCCAAGACGCTCGGCCTCGAGCCGGTCGGCCGGCTGACCCAGCGGCGCGGCCGGCTCGCCACCGGCAACGTCGTCGGTGAGGGCAAGCTCAAGGAGCTCGCCGAGTGGACCGGCGGCAGCGGCGTGGTGCCGAGCTACGTCAAACCGGGCAGCCGCAAGGCGTCCGCGCAGGCCGACGCCGAGCTCGACGCCGAGCCGGATCCCGACGGCGATGACGATTCCGATGACGCGCCGGTCGAGGACGAGGCCGATCCCGGCGACGCCGAGGACGCCGAGCGGCCGGCCGCCCGGGCCAACGTCGTGATCGTCGATCACGACCTGACGCCGACCCAGCAGCGCAACCTCGAGCGCGCGACCGGCGTCGACGTGCTCGATCGGACCTCGGTGATCCTCGAGATCTTCCACCGCCACGCGCGGACCCGCGAGGCCCGGCTCCAGGTCGAGATCGCGCGGCTCAAGTACCTCGCGCCGCGGCTGCGCGAGGGCGGCGGCGGTGGCGACCGCGTGCGCGGCGGGGTCGGTGGCAAGGGCGCGGGCGAGACCGCGATGGAGCTCGACCGCCGGCGGATCCGCGACCGGATCGCCGAGCTGCGCCACGAGCTGGCCCAGATCGAGGGCGGGTCGCGGACCCGGCGCGAGCGGCGCAACGACCTGCCGACCGTCGCGCTCGTCGGCTACACCAACGCCGGCAAGTCGTCGCTGATGCGGGCGCTGACCAGCACCGAGGTCTACGTCGCCGACAAGCTGTTCGCAACGCTCGACACCACCGTGCGCCGGCTCCAGCCTCCGACCGAGCCGCCGATCCTCGTCAGCGACACCGTCGGTTTCATCAAGAAGCTGCCGCACGACCTGGTCGCGTCGTTCCGCTCGACGCTCGACGAGGCCAACAACGCCGACCTGCTGCTCCACGTGATCGACGCGGCCGACGCCGCGCACGCCGACCAGCTCGCCGTGACCCGCGAGGTGCTCGCCGAGATCGGCGCCGACGCGGTGCCGACCTGGCTGTTGCTCAACAAGATCGACCAGGTCGACGAGGCCGGCCGCGCCGCGCTCACCGAGCGCTACCCCGGCGCGCTGCAGCTGTCGGCCAAGGATCGCGCCGACGTCGTCGCGCTGCACGAGAAGCTGATCGAGCAGTTCGCCGGCAAGCTCGAGGAGGCCGAGCTCGACGTGCCGTGGGCCGCGCAGCGCCTGGTGCACCAGATCCACGAGCGCACCACGGTGCTCGGCGAGGAGCACCACGACGAGGGCACGCGGCTCAAGGTCCGCGCGCCGAGCCGGGTCATCGCCGAGCTGCGCGCCGCCCTCGTCGCGAATTAACCTCGCCTCGCGAAGCCGCTCGGCTGCACGGAGACGCCTAGCAAGCGCGGGGCTAGAACTGGGCTAGAATGTCGCCGCGAACCCAGCGAGCGCGCCGCCGGCGGTCGGCACGACGTACGCGGTCCGGGCGGGCTCGCCCGGCGCCTCGGTCACCCACAGGTAGGCGGTGAGCGCGGCGAGCACCACGCCGCCGCCGAGCAGGCCGAGCGCGGGCGCGAGCGTGTCGTACTGCGTCGGGCACGCCTGGCGCGGCTGCGGCGGCGGCTTCGAGCACCGGCCGTTGAACACGAACAGGGTCGTGCTGCCGCCGAGCGCGCCGACCGCGGCCCCGCCGGCGATCCACTTCCAGCCGTGCCAGCGCCCGGCGCTCGGCTCGGCAGCCGAGGCCGGGACCGTCGCGGCGACCACCCGCGGGGTCAGCGGCAGGGGCGGGCCATCGCCGTTGCCGTTCACGAGCACCTCGATGCCGCTGCCGGGCTCCTCGCCGCCGGCCAGGAACCGCGCGAGCGCGCGCAGCCGGTCGGCCTGCGGCGCCGAGTCCGCGGCGATGCTCGCGCGCCGCAGCTCGCGGCCGTTCTTCAGGTTGATCAGCGCGCCGACGATCACCGTGCGGCCCTGCAGCGTCTCGGTGCCGACCAGCGCGACGGCGTGCGCGTCGATCAGGTTGGCGAGCTGCGCGGCGTACGCGCCCTCGAGCTGCTCGCGCTCGGCCGCGCTGGCGAACACCAAGCCGCTCCAGTCCGGCGCCAGGTGGAGCGCGTTGTCGAACCCCATGTCGACGGTGGCCGCGGTCTCCTCGCCGGTGTGGACCACGACGCGGTGCAGGCGCGACAGCTGCCGGGGCGAGCGCACCAGCACGCGGTACTCGCCCGCCGGGCCGGCGCGGCGCGTGGTGCCCTGCGCGGTCAGCTCCTCGTCGATGTACACCGTGTTGGTGTCGTCGCTGACCCGGACGATCAGCTTGCCGTCGCGACCGGCCAGCTCCTTGCGCACCGCCTCGAACATGCGGTTGGCCTCGGTGCCGTACGCCGGGCCGGGCGTCGCGCGCGGGAAGCTGCGGATCAGCTCGGCGAACGCCTGGTGCATGCCGTCAGGGTCGCCCTGGCCTTTGCGCGACAGCGCGACCGTCACCAGCGCGTCCTGCAGCGCATCGCGCAGGCTCTGGTCGTCGAGGAACGCCGCCGGATTGGTGTGCGCCGCCTCGACCAGCGCCGTCAGCAGCTTCAGCGCCTCGTCGAACTTGCCGCGCGCCCACTCGCCCTTGGCGCGCTCGACGTCGGCCTTGAACGTCGCCGGCAGCCCGGCCGCCGTCGCCGCCGGCCGCGACACGCTGGCCTCGAACCGCCGGCCGACCGCGTCGTAGCCCGCGTGGAAGTCCTTCTTGGCCAGCTCGTCGAGGATCGGCGAGATGTACCTCGCCACGTCGTCGGGCTTGCCGCCCGTGTACGACTCCAGCACGATGCCGTCGGCGCGGGCCGGCATCGACATCGCGGCCAGCATCAGGCTCGCACAGCACAACACGTTCTTCATGGGCTCGACCGCTTATCGACCGGGTCTGGCCCCGGTTGCGCCCAAGCTATCTCACGGAGATCACAGCTGTCTACGACCGCTGCAGGCGCGAAGCACGTCGGCGCCGGGTTGGGTTGGCGCCACCCCGACGTACCGCTCACGTCGAGCATCGGCACCCGTAAAACCTCTCACCGAGATGCGGTGAGCGGAACGGGCTCGAGGAGATCTTCTGTCGCCAAGCTCACCTACATCGCCCGTCACGTCTACTATCGTCGCGGATGACACCGACGCCAGCACGCGATCTACGTGGACCCCGGCCAGAAAACCAGCGCAGGCGCGTCGAGCTGCGCGGTGCGCGGCACTTCCTGATCGGTGTGCTCGCCATGGTCACGGCGCTCGCCGTGTTCGGCGGGCTCTCGCTGATCGTCGCGCCCGATGGCCACCTGCTTCACCGCTCGCCCGGCCTGCCGGCCGGCTCCTCGTTGCCATCGCTTCGCGGCACAGGAGTGGTGCTCGTTGCCCTGATCGGCGCAACCCAGGCGCTCGCGGCGGTGCTCTTGCTAGGCCACTACGTGCGCGCGCGTGCGGTCGCCCTGGGGGCGGCCTTGATCCTCGTGGCCTGGGGCACCTGGCAGATGATGATGCTCGACGACGCGACCTGGTTCCAGCTGACGATGGCTGGCGCCGGCGGCCTCGAGGTCCTGCTCGTCGCCGGCTGCACGCCTCGCAAGACGCCGGCTTGATGCCAGATCGATCGGCTGCCAGCGGCGGTCCGCGGGCGCGCGCGATCGCCGCGGGCCGGCGCGCCATCGCCACTCCCACGGGCCTGCGCTCGGCGCGTGCGCCGCGAGCTCAGGGCAAGCTGTTGATCCAGCTCGCGACGACGCTCTGCTGCGCCGCGCTCAGCGCCGGGCCCTCGTGGATGCCCTTGGTGATCAGCGGGTTATTGGCCGCCGGCTTGACCTTATACTTCGCCGCGAGCGTTGCGTACGATGTGAAGTTCGGCGGCGGCGCGCTGGCGGTACCGCCATGGCACGGGCTGCAGTTCAGCTGGAAGATCGGCTTGACCTGGGTGTCGTAGGTCTGCGCCGGGTCGGGCGCGGGCAACGAGTCGATCCAGTTGATGACCGTCGTGCGCTCGGTCGCGGTGAACGTCGGCCCTTCGTGCAGCCCCTTGGTGACCAGCGGGTTGCTCGCGCCCGGCTTGACCTTGTACGGCGACTCGAGCGCCGCATACGACGTCAGGTTCGGCGGCTGACCGCCGCTGTGGCACGCCACGCACTCACGCGACACGATCGGCTTGATCTGGCTATCGAAGCTCTGGCTCGGGTCCACGGCCAGGCTGTTGATCCAGCCGATGATCGCGTTCGCCTGGAACTGCGTCAGGGCCGGTCCCTCGTGCGCCCCTTTGGTGACCAGCGGGCTGCTGGCGCCCGGCGGCGTCTTGTACTTCGCCGCGAGCGTCGAGTATGACGTCAGGTCGGGCTGCGGCCCATGGTTGCTATGGCAGCCGATGCACGTCTGCACGTTCGGCTTGACCTGGTTGTCATAGGTCACGCTCGGGTTCGGGGGCGTCTTGGCGCTACCGCTACCGCCGCCGCTGCCGCTGCTCTCGCCGGACGCCTCGTCCGTGTCGGGCCCGACGTCAACGGCGCAACCGCTCATGATCGCGATGGTGGTCAACCAAACTGCCAGCCTTGTCTTCCTCATGCCCGACACCATCTCACTGCTCCCGCCTGCCATGGAAGCCTGTCTTCCGTAACAAGCTCACGTCATTCTAATAGGATATCTGCACCTTCTTTGCACTCCTCGTGTCACCAGTCACGACACTCGCCACTCTTGCCTCACCCTTGCACACCCGCTGTCCGCTTCTTGCACCGCCCTTGCGCGCATCCACCCTTCGCCGCGATCCGCGGGAAGCTACGGCACCGGCACGACGTAGGCGCCAAGATCCGCCGGCGCCGTGCGCGCCACGCCGTTGATGTCCTTCGCCGCGATGCCCGTCAGGTCAGCATTCGGGTCCGCCTTGCCCTTCACCGGGCTGCCCTGGGTCGGCTGGAAGTCGCTGGCCGGGTCTTTGAACATGGGTGCCGAGGCGATGTTGTTTCCACCATCCGCGCCGCCAGCGACTGCGGTCGGACCGATGTCGCAGTATGCGAAGGGTCCCCCTCCGACCTGCGGGTCGTTGTTGCCGTAGATGACGTTGCTCGAAGCTAT
>DASWOO010000532.1:0-5809 GCA_036404335.1 Kofleriaceae bacterium | reverse complement strand
TGGTGTGCGAGGCCGGCAGCATCTCGGCCAGGCCCTCGGCGAGCACGATCGTGCCGTAGTGCTTGCCGCGGCGCTCGCGCGCGATGATCAGCTCGACGATGCGCTCGATCAGCGCGTCGAGCGACAGCTTGGCCTCGCCGTTGTCGTCGATCGCGAGCGCGCCGTGGACGTCCTCGACCGCGAGCACCAGGTTGGCCTCGCCGGCGATCGCCACGCCGTAGCACAGCCAGCCGGCCTTACGGCCCATGGTCTCGACGATGAAGTAGCTCGACGTCGCGATCGCGTCGGCGCGCAGGTTCTGCAGCTTCTTGGCCATCACGTCGACGGCGGTGAAGAACCCGAACGTGAAGTCGATGCCCTTGTAGTCGTTGTCGATCGTCTTGGGCAGGTGGATGACGTGGAACCGGCGGGCGCCGGCCGGCAGCCGCTTCTGGAACTCGTAGAGGAAGTTGGCGGTCTTGAGCGTGTCGTCGCCGCCGATCGAGATCAGCGCGTCGATCTCGAGGTCGACCATCGCGTTGTACACGTTGCGCAGCCGCAGGGTCCGGGTGTCGTCTGCGAGGTGCTCGGGCTTGTCGATGCCCTTGCCCGGGTTGGCGCGCGCGGTCCCGATCACGATGCCGCGCGTGTTGCGCAGGCCGTTGACGTCCTTCTCGGTGAAGATCCGGTAGTGCTCGTCGGGCAGGAGCCGGTGGGTGACCGGGTGATACTCCTCGAGGTTGGAGTAGCCGTGAACGAAGCCGATCACCTCGCGGCCATCGTCGAGGAACGAGATCGCGGCGGCCGAGATCACCGCGTTGGCGGCCGGCGCCGGGCCGCCCGAGAAGATGATCGCGACGCGCTTGATGTGATCACCCTTGCGGGTGGGGACGGACTGGTCGGTTTGCGAGGACTCCACGGCGGGCCGAGAGTACCGCTCTGCCAGATCGCCGCAACTTCAGGCGCGATCGATGCTAAGAACGCGACGGTCGCGATGTTCCGTAAGCAAGACACCAAGATTCACTTCGTCGGTATCGGTGGTATGGGCATGTGCGGCATCGCCGAGGTCCTGGCCAACATGGGCTACCGGGTCTCGGGCTCGGACATGAACGACACCGAGATCACCCGCCACCTCACGCAGATCGGCTGCGCGGTCAGCCGCGGCCACCGCGCCGATCACCTCGGCGAGGCCGACGTCGTCGTCGTGTCGAGCGCGATCAAGGGCTACAACCCCGAGATCGAGGCCGCGCGCGCCCGGCAGATCCCGGTGATCCCGCGCGCCGAGATGCTCGGCGAGCTGATGCGGATGAAGTACGGCATCGCGATCGCCGGCGCCCACGGCAAGACCACGACGACGACGATGGTCCACACCGTGCTCATGGCCGCCGGGCTCGACCCGACGGCGGTGATCGGCGGCCGGGTCAACTCGCTCGGCCTGGCCAACGCGCGCTGGGGCAAGAGCGACTACCTGGTCGCGGAGGCCGACGAGAGCGACGGCTCGTTCCTGACCCTGACCCCGACGCTGGCGGTCGTGACCAACATCGACGCCGAGCACCTCGATCACTACGGCACGTTCGACAACGTCAAGAAGGCGTTCACCGACTTCTGCAACCGCGTGCCGTTCTTCGGGATGAGCGCGCTGTGCCTCGACAACCCCGGCGTCGTCGAGATCCTCCCCAACCTGATCAAGCGCTACACCACGTTCGGGATCTCGGGGCAGGCGACCTACCGCGCGCGCAACCTGCGCCACGACGGCATGACCACCCGGTTCGTCGCGTGGCGCCGCGCCGAGGAGCTCGGCGAGGTCTCGCTGCCGATGCCGGGCACCCACAACGTGCTCAACGCGCTCGCCGTGCTGGCGGTGACCGACTTCCTCGCGATCCCGTTCGACGTCTACGTCAAGGCGCTCGCCAACTTCGAGGGCGTCGCCCGCCGGTTCACCGTGCGCGGCGAGGTCGGCGGCGTCACCGTGGTCGACGACTTCGGCCACCACCCGGCCGAGGTCCGCGCGACCCTGTCGGGCGCCAAGCGGTCGTTCGCCGGCCGCCGGGTGATCGCCGCGTTCCAGCCGCACCGCTACACCCGGACCCGCGATCAGTGGGCCGAGTTCCCGCGCGCGTTCCACGACGCCGACAAGGTCGTGATCTGCGACATCTTCGCCGCCGGCGAGAAGCCGATCGAGAACATCAACAGCGAGACCCTGGTCCGGCTCGCCAAGGAAGCCGGGCACCACGACATCACGTACATCGCCAAGCGCGAGGATCTGGCGGCGTGGCTCGACGCGCAGGCCCGGGCCGGCGACCTGGTGATCACGCTCGGCGCCGGCAACATCCAGCTGGTGTGCAACGAGGTGATCGATCGGCTCGAGAAGCGGCTCGGCGCGGCGACCCGCAAGAACCTGGTCCGCATCGACGAGTCGAGCGCGACCGTCGCGCGCTAGCGACTCAGAACATCTCGGCGAGCCGCGACCACGCCCGCTTGAACATGCTGGCGCGGTCCTCGTGGTGGCGCGACGGCATCTGCACCGACTTGCCCTGGTCGGCGCCGAACATCACCAGGCCCACGCCGGTCGCGTAGGCCGGCGAGCGGACCACGTCGACCAAGCCGCCGATCTTGGTCGGCACGCCGCGCCGGGTCGGCAGGCCGAGCACCTGCTCGGCGATCTCGCTCACGCCCTCCATCGCGGTCGCGCCACCGGTCAGCACCACGCCGGCGGCGAGGCCGTCGAAGTAGCCCGAGCGGATCAGCTCCTTCTTGACGTGCTCGAAGATCTCCTCGACCCGCGGCTCGATCACCTGGACCAGATCGCGGCGCGGCACGACGCGCGGGCCGCGGCCACCGACCGACGGGATCTCCATCTTCTCGGTCTCGTCGATCAGGCCGCGCCACGCGCAGCCGTACTTGCGCTTGATCTTCTCGGCCGAGTCGAGCGGCGTGCGCAGCACGGTCGCGATGTCGTTGGTGATGTGGCCGCCGCCCAGCGGCAACACCGAGGTGTGGACGATCGCGCCGTCGGAGTAGATCATCAGGTCGCAGGTCCCGCCGCCGATGTCGACCAGCGCGACGCCGAGCTCCTTCTCGTCGTCCTCGAGCACGGCCTGCGACGACGCCAGCGACTCGAGCACGATGTCGGCGACCTGCAGGTTGCAGCGGTTGGCGCACTTGATGACGTTCTGCGCCGACGCCACCGCGGTGGTCACGATGTGGACCCGGGCCTCGAGCCGGACCGCGGTCATGCCGAGCGGATCGCGGATCCCGTCCTGATCGTCGACGACGTACTGCTGCGGCAGGACGTGGAGCACCTCGCGGTCCATCGGGATCGCGACCGCCTTGGCCTGCTCGATCACCCGGGCGATGTCGACGTCGCGGACCTCCTTGTCCTTGACCGCGACGATGCCGTGCGAGTTGAGGCCGCGGACGTGCGCGCCCGAGATCGCGGCGTAGACCGTCGAGATCTCGCAGCCGGCCATGTTCTCGGCCTCGTCGACCGCCTGCTGGATCGACTGCACCGTCGCGTCGATGTTGACCACGTAGCCGCGGCGCAGGCCCTTGCTCGGCGCCGTGCCGATGCCGATGATATCGACGCCGTCCTCGGTGACCTCGCCGGCGATGCACGCGATCTTGGTGGTGCCGATGTCGAGGCCGACGATGATCTCGCTGGTCTTGGTCTTGGGCATAGGGAGCGCTTCAGTCCTTCGCAAAGGCGACGGTGACGTGGTCGGGGCGGGCGTCGAGGTGGATCGCGCGGGTCCGGGTGCGCTCGGCATCTCCGAGGCTGGCCCAGGCGGCGTCGAACGTGTGCATGCGGCTCGCGAGCTCGGGGCCGAGCGCGCCGAGCTGGATCGCGATCGCCGCGTCGTAGGTGTGGAGGGTCAGCGCGCCGTGCGGATCGACGTGGACCTCGCCGATCGCCGGGCGGCCGGCGAGCTTCCAGTTGTCGAGCGCGGCGACCGCCTCGCGGATCGTGGTCGCGGCGGCGTCGGGGCTGGCGGCGTAGCCGGCGCGGTCGAGGCCGGTGATCACCGGCAGGCCATCGCCGTCGCCGGCCTCGAGCTCGGCGCGCTTGAACGGCCGGCCGAGCGGATCGACGAGGTAGAGCTCGCCGAGCTGGACCACGGCGACCGCGGTGTGCTCGTGCAGCTCGATCCCGATCGTGTGCGGCAGCAGGCGGTGGACCTCGACGCTGTCGACCCAGGGGCTGACGAACGCGGCCCGGCTGACCTTGGTCAGGTTGGCGAACACGCTGTCGCCCGGGTGGAGCGGCAGCGCGGCGCGCAGCTGATCGGCGTCGACGTGGTGGTTCCCGCCGACGGTGATCGCGGTGATCGCGAACCGCGGCGAGGTCATCACCCAGCGGTAGCCGCCCCACAGCCCGCCGGTGAGCGCGACGCCCGCGGCGACGACCGCGACCGCGGGGATCGATCGGCGCAGCGCGCGGCCACACGCGTCGGCGATCACCGACGGCTGGGGCAGCCGCGACCAGACCGAGCCCGGCTTGCGCCGGTTCTTCTTGCGAACGGTCAGCCGCGAGGACGCGGGCGGAGTGGTCGCAGGGCGCGAAGAGCTCACCCCCTGACGGCGCGGTCGATCCATGCTTGGCAAATACGCACGGTGGGATCAACGAGGCAATTTTTTGGCGGCGGTCTGGATCATGGCGCGCCGATTGCGATTCCTCGTCGGTTCGAACGACTGAACAGACGTGCGGCTGATGCACGCGCGCAGCGCGAAAGGATCGGCGAGACAGCGCGATCGCGGAGATCAGTCGTCGCTGATCTTGACGTCGTCGTCCTCGACCGTGACGGTGTCGTCATCGTCGTCGGACTTCTTGTGCTTCTTCGGCTTCTTCGCGGCGGCGACGGGGCGCTTCTTCGCGACGGCCGGCTTTTCGGCCGGCTTGTCTGACGACTTGTCGGCGGGCTTCGACGCGACCGCGGGCTTGGTCGGCGTGCCCTTGGCGGCCGAGCCGTTGCGCGGCTTGAACACCTGCGCCTGCGCGCGCGGCGCTGCCAGGGCAACGAGGCTTGCGACAGCGAGGGCGATCCACCAGCGCGACATGCGGACGGCTATCGTGCCATCGCGGGTCGCGAAGCTCCAGGGCAAAACACGCCGCGCCCGATCACGGCGCGCACGGCGGGCGATCGGCGATCTCGAGCCGCGCGAGCCGGCCCGCCGTCCACACGAACCGGAACTCGCGATCGTCGGACACGCAGATCGTGCCGGTGCAGTGCTGCATCGCGCGCGCGAGGTCTTCGAGCTCGGGCAGCACGGCCTCCTTCGCGGCGATCAGCTCGGCCTCGTGCGTCGTGTGCGGATCGCCGTCGCCATCCGGATCGGTCTCGGACAGCGGGTCGTAGGTGATGGTGACGCGCGCGAGGCCGCGGGCCGAGAGATAACCGGGCAGGAGCGACGGCTCGTCGCTGTGCTGCAGGGCCTCGTAGCTCGCGAGCACGCACATCGCGCGCATCAGCGCCGGTGTGGCGGTCGTCGCCGGCCGGCGCGGCACGAAGCGATGGTCGCCGGCCTGATCGAGCGCGCGCGCGGCCGCGGCCGCGACCTGGCAGTCCTTGGCGCGGGTCGCCGCGATCAGCGCGGCGCGGGCATCGGCCGCCAGATCGGTCGCCCCGCCGAGCTCGGTGATCGCCGCGAGCCGGGCCTTCGCCGGCAGGGCCTCGTCGGTGATCGCCGCCAGGTAGACCGGCCGGTGATCGGCGATCGCGAGCAGCTCGAGCGCGCTGGCGATGTGGTGGCGCCGCACCGCCTCGACCAGGTGCGCGTCGTCGAGCTTGCCGACGACCGACTCGACGATGTCGCGCTGGCCGGCGCCCCAGGC
>DASWOO010000531.1:0-7209 GCA_036404335.1 Kofleriaceae bacterium | reverse complement strand
GACCTTCGCCTGCCTCGCCGCCCTCGCCCTGATCTGCAGCGCGGTCGCCTACCTGCTCTACTTCAAGCTGATGGCCGAGGTCGGCCCGACCCGCACGCTCACGGTGACCTTCCTCAGCCCGCTCTGCGCGATGGTCGCCGCCTACCTCGCGCTCGGCGAGCTGATCACGCCCCAGATGTGCCTCGGCGCCGGCGTGATCGTGCTCGCCACCCTGGCCGTCAATCGCCCCGCGCCCCGCGCCGCCTAGGCCTTGACCAGCCGGCCCAGGGTGCGGAGGCCCTCGGCGATGCGGTCGCTCCAGGGGGTGCCGGCGGAGATGCGGATGAAGTTGGCGAAGCGCTGGCGGGCGGAGAACAGCGGGCCGGGGGCGACGACGATGCGGCGGCGCAAGGCCTGGTCGTGGAGCTGGAGGGCGTCGGCGCCGGGCGGCAGCTCGACCCACAGGACGAAGCCGCCGCGCGGCGAGGACACGCGGGTGCCCTCGGGGAACTCGGTGGCGATGGTCTCGCGGTAGCGCTCGATGTTGCCGGCGAGCGCGGCGCGCAGCCGGCGCAGGTGGCGATCGTAGCCGCCGCTGGCGAGGAACTCGGCGACCGCCATGCCGGGCAGGCTCGGGCACGCCAGGGTGTGGCTGTACTTGAGCCGCACGATCTGATCGTGCCAGCGGCCGCCCGCGATCCAGCCGACCCGGTAGCCCGGCGCCAGGGTCTTGCTGACCGAGCTGATCAGCAGCACGTGGCTGTCCTCGCTCGGCCCGGCGAACGCGCGCAGCGGTCGCGGCCGCGAGCCGTCGAACACCAGCTCGGCGTAGACGTCGTCCTCGATCACCGGCACGTCGTAGCGCCGGGTGATCCGCACCAGCCGCTCGCGATCCTCCTCCGGCATCACCGCGCCCAGCGGGTTGGACACCGTCGGCGTCACCACGACCGCGCGGATCGGCTGGGTCTTGAGCGCCTCCTCGAACGCGGCGACGTCGAGCCCGGTCCGCGGGTTGGCCGGGATCTCCAGCGAGCGCAGCCCGAGACTCTCGATCGCCTGCAGCACGCCGAAGTACGACGGCGACTCGACCGCGATCACGTCGCCCGGCTTGGCGACCGCGCGCAGCGCCAGCGACAGCGCCTCGGTCGCGCCGACCGTGGTGCACAGGTCGTTCTCGCCGAGCGCGACCCCGGCCTCGACCGCGCGCCGCGCGATCTGCCGGCGCAGGGTCAGGAGCCCCGGCGCGCCCTCGTAGCGCGCGCCGACCGTCGTCATCTCGCGGGTGACCTGGATGATCAGCCGGTTGAGCGCCTGGATCGGCAGGTAGCTCTGGTCGGGGGTCGCGCAGCCGAGCGGCAGCAGCTCGGGATCGCGCATCGCTGCGAGGATCTTGTTGTAGGCGTCGGACACCGTCGGCCGCGACGGGGTCGAGCACGCGCGCGGCATCCGCGGCTCGGCGGTCAGCGCGCTGCGCCGCCGCACGAAGTGTCCGGACTTCGGACGGACCTCGATCAGCCCGGCGTTCTCGAGCCGCATGTAAGCTTCGAGCACCGTCGCCACGCTGACGCTGCGCTCCTGCGCGAGCCGCCGCACGGACGGCAGCCGATCCCCGGCGCGCAGCGCGCCGCGATCGATCGCCTGGCCCAGCTCGTCCGCGAGGTGCTCGTACAGAAAGCCGCTGGTGGCCACCACACGAAAAGTGTACCCGTCCGATCCGGAACCGACCATGACAGTTCCCGGAGCGCCGACCGGCACAGCCGACTCTGTGCTGGTCCATCAGCCAAATCTGTGTCTCTGTACTGTTCGCCCGCAGATGGCATCGTGAGACCTATCGCCGTGACCACCTCATCCTCGATGATCGCGACCCGCGCGCCTGTCGCTTCGGCTGTCGCACCCGGTCTCGACCCCCGCCTGGTGGGGTGCCTGACCGCGGTGTACGTGATCTGGAGCTCGACCTACCTCGCGATGGCGATCGCGGTGCGCGAGCTGCCGCCGATGTGGTCGGCGAGCGCTCGCTTCCTGATCGCCGGCGCGGTCATGCTCGCGTTCGCCCGGCGGCGCGGCGCGGCCTGGCCGACCGCGCGGCAGTGGCTGCGGGTCGTGCCGGTCGGCGCGCTGCTGTTCGTCGGCGGCAACGGCTTCGTCGCGATCGCCGAGCAGACCGTGCCGTCGAGCGGCGTCGCCGTGGTGTGCGCGACCATGCCGCTGTGGACCGGCGTGCTCACCGCGGTGACCGGCGAGCGCCAGGCCCGCAGCGAGTGGCTCGCCCTGGTCTGCGGGTTCGCCGGGGTCGTCGTGCTGATGGGCGGGCCGTCGCTGGCCGGCAAGCCGGCGCACATCGCGTTCGCGATCCTGTCGCCGGCGTGCTGGGCGCTGGGCTCCTACCTCGCGCGCCGCGGCGGCAAGGCCGCGCCGCAGGACACGTTCATGTCGTCGGCGACCCAGATGCTGACCGGCGGCGGCGCGCTCGCGGTCGCCGGCGCCTTGCACGGCGAGCACGTCCCGGCCCACGCCAGCCTCGGCGCGTACCTCGCGGTCGTCTACCTGATCGTGTTCGGCTCGCTGATCGCGTTCACCGCCTACAACTGGCTGATGCGCAACGCGCGGCCGGTGGTCGCGACCAGCTACGCCTACGTCAACCCGGTGCTCGCGGTCGTGATCGGCGCCGCGGCCTCCGAGGGCTTCGGCGTGTCGACGGTGGTCGCCAACGTGCTCATCGTCGGCGCCGTCGCGCTCGCGCTGCGCAAGCCGCGCAAATAACGGCCGGCGCCCGAAGTGGCACCAACGTCGCAGTTTCGCTAGGCTTCAGCCAATGTTCACGGTCATGAAGCGGCTCGCCCTGACGGGAGCGCTCGTCGTCGGTGCGCTCGGGACGATCGGTGCCGGCGCGGGCTGTGGCGGAGAGGGCGCCGAGGTCAAGAAGACCAAGGCCGACCCCAAGAAGAAGGAAGCCAAGGCCCAGGTCGTCGAGGCGCGCGACGCCGCCGCGAGCGGCAATTACGACGACGCCGACCGGCTGTACGCCGACGCGTCGTCGACCGCGTCCGAGTCGCCCAAGCTGGTCTACGAGATCCTGGTCGAGTGGGTCGAGATGCTGGGCCACGCCGGCCGCGCCGGCCGCGCGGTCTCGCTCGCCAAGCAGTACAACGAGGCCCACCTCGAGGACGTCAACGGCTACGACCTGCTCGCCGGCGCGCTGCTCGACAACAACAAGCCCAAGGACGCGCTCGACATCGCCAGCCAGCTGGTCGCGCTCGCCGGCGATAACCCGGCCGGGCACGAGAAGCGCGGCCGCGCCCTGATCGGCGTGGGCCAGAACGACGAGGGCATCGACGAGCTGCGCAAGGCGGTGCAGCTCGCGCCCGACAACGCGAAGTACCACGTCGCGCTCGGCGACGCGCTGCACGACACCGGCGACGCCAACAAGGCCGCGCTCGAGCTGCGCGCGGCGCTCAAGCTCGCGCCCAACGACGCCATGGCCCACGCCCTGCTCGGCGCCGCGCTGCGCGACCAGGACGAGCTCGACGAGGCCAAGCAGCACTTCGACAAGGCGCTCGAGATCGACCCCAGGAACGGCCCGGCGTACTTCGAGCTCGGCGTGCTCTACAACCGCCAGTCGGCGGCGATGCAGGGCGACAAGGCCGAGAAGAAGCAGGCCGAGGCCCAGGAGGCGTTCGGCAAGGCGGTGAAGTACTCGCCCAACGAGTCGCGCTACTGGTACGCGTACGGCGAGATCTACCGGGTCCAGCAGCACATCGACGAGGCGCTGTCGGCCTATCACAAGGCGGTCGACGTCGATCCGCCCTACCCCAAGGCGATCGCCAAGCTCGGCGGCATGTACCTCGAGAAGAAGAACTACGACGAGGCCGAGCGCTACCTGACCCAGGCGATCCGCAAGGACGACCACAACGCGATCGCCTACTGGTACCTCGCCAAGGTCTACGCCGCGACCAAGCGGCCGCGCGCCGCGCTCGACAACGTCGAGCTGTACCTGCGCTACGCGCCCAAGGAAGATCCGAACCGCGACAACGCGCAGCGGCTGCGCGAGCAACTCCGACACCGCTGACGAGACGCAAGCGGTCGCAAACACTGCGATCCATCCGTCATCGTTGACAGGTCGTCCGTCGGCGGGTATCTCTGGTTCTCCGTTATGGCGGACGCATGAGCATCATCGACGTGACTACGGCCGCCCGCGAGCTGGAGGGCGAGTCGCCCGCCGGCATCCTGCGCTGGGCCAGCGATCACCTCGGAGGCAAGCTGACGTTCGCGACCGGGTTCGGCGCCGAGGGCTGCGTGATCATCGACCTGATCGCGCGCCACGACCTGCCGATCGACGTGTTCACGCTCGACACCGGCCTGCTCTTCCCCGAGACCTACGCGCTGTGGCGCCGGCTCGAGGACAGGTACGGCATCACGATCCGCGCGGTCCGCCCCGAGCGCGACGTCGCGCAGCAGGCCGCCGAGCACGGCCCGGCGCTGTGGCAGCGCGATCCGGATCGCTGCTGCGAGCTGCGCAAGGTCCTGCCGCTCAAGCGCGCGCTCGCCGGGTTCGACGCGTGGGTCACCGCGATCCGCCGCGACCAGACCGCCGAGCGCGCCTACGCCCGGGTCGTCGAGCACGACCGCAAGTTCAACCTGATCAAGATCAACCCGCTCGTCGCGTGGAGCCACGACGACGTGTGGGGCCACCTCTACGCGCACGACGTGCCGTACAACCCGCTGCACGAGGAGGGCTACCCGTCGATCGGCTGCCAGCCGTGCACCGCGGCGGTCCAGCCCGGCGAGGACGCGCGCTCCGGCCGCTGGCGCGGCAGCGCCAAGAAGGAGTGCGGCCTGCACGTGCTGCAGCCCACGCCCGGGCCCGCGGCCAAGGCCTCCGATGCCCGGTAACCGGCTGTACCCGACGTTCCTGCGGCTGGCCGGCTTGCGCGTGGTCGTCGTCGGCGGCGGGCCGATCGCGGCCAGCAAGCTCGCCGGCCTCGAGGAGGCGGGCGCGGTGATCACGGTGGTCGCGCCGGCGATCTGCGAGGCGATCCGCGGCCGCGGCCACGCGCTGATCGAGCGCGGGTTCGCCCCGGCCGACCTCGACGGCGCGCGCTGGGTCGTCGCCGCCGCCCCGCCCGAGATCAACCGCGAGGTCGCCGCCGCCGCGACCGCGCGCGGCCTGTTCGTCAACGCGGTCGACGACACCGCCTCGGCCAGCGCGTACCTGGGCGCGGTGATCCGCCGCGGCCCGGTCGAGCTCGCGATCTCGACCGGCGGGCTCGCCCCGGCGCTCGCCGGGCTGCTGCGCGAGGCGCTCGAGGCCGTGCTGCCCGAGGACCTCGACCGCTGGATCGCGATCGCCCAGGCCGCGCGCGCCGAGTGGAAGCGCGCCGGCGTCCCGATGGAGCAGCGCCGCCCGCTGCTGCTGCGCGCGCTCGATCGCCTGTACCCCTCACCCGGAGCTGCGCCATGACTGGACTGGTCTCCCTCGTCGGCGCCGGCCCCGGTGACCCCGAGCTGCTCACCCTGCGCGCGCTGCGCCGGCTGCGCGACGCCGAGCTCGTGCTCAACGACGCGCTGGTCCACACCGAGCTGCTCGAGCTCGCGCCCAAGGCGCAGCGGTTCTATGTCGGCAAGCGCGCCGGCCGTCACTCGATCGATCAGGAGGGCATCCACGCCCTGATGATCCGCGCCGCCCGGCGTGGCCAGCGCGTGGTCCGGCTCAAGGCCGGCGACCCGTTCGTGCTCGGCCGCGGCGGGGAAGAGGCGCTCGCGCTCGACGCCGCCGGCGTCGCCTACGAGGTCGTGCCCGGGCTCAGCTCGGCGATCGCCGCGCCGCTGCTCGCCGGCATCCCGGTCACCCACCGCGGCGTGTCGCCCGGGTTCGCCGTGATCTCCGGCCACGCCGAGGCCGCGTTCGCCCCCGCGCTCGACAGCATCGCGCCCGGCGCGCTGACCCTGGTCGTGATGATGGGCGTGGCGCGCCGCGCCGACATCGCCCGGCGCCTGCTCGCCCGCGGCTGGCCGGCGACCACGCCGGCGGCGCTGCTGTTCGGCGCGTCGCAGCCCGGCGGGTTCACCCAGCGCACCACGGTGGGCGAGCTCGCGGCGCTGACCGCCGAGCAGCTCCCGGTCGCAACCGAGCACCCCGCGGTGCTGGTGATCGGCGAGGTCGTGTCCCTCGCCGATGTCCTTGGTCAGGTGCAGCACGCACCGCTTGTTGAGAGGTCGCTATGAGCGTCATCGATCTGCCACCCCCCGGCCGGCTCGGCTTCGCGCGCCAGGCCGATGTCGATCTGTTCGTCGAGCGGCTCGACGCGTTCGAGAAGGGCGAGCTGTCGGCCGACGACTGGCGCGGCTTCCGCCTGCTCAACGGCGTGTACGGCCAGCGCCAGGACGGCGTGATGATGATCCGCGCCAAGCTGCCCGGCGGCATCGTCACGCCCGCGCAGCTCGAGGCGCTCGCCGACATCGCCGAGACCCACGGCGGCGGCAAGGGCCACGTCACGACCCGGCAGAACGTGCAGTACCACTTCGTGCCGATGGCCGACGTCGAGGCCGCGCTGCGCCGGCTCGCCGAGGCCGGGATCACGACCAAGGAGGCCTGCGGCCACTCGGTGCGCAACTGGACGTGCTGTCCGCTCGCCGGGGTCGCGGCCGCCGAGCCGTTCGATCCGACGCCGTACGTCGAGGCCCTGGCCCGCCACCTGCTGCGCGGCCCGTACTCGTCGACCCTGCCGCGCAAGCTCAAGCCGTCGCTCGGCGGCTGCTGCGGCACCGACTGCTCGCAGGCGTTCATCAACGACCTCGGGTTCCTCGCCCGCAAGCGCGTCGCCGAGGACGGCCGCGAGCAGCGCGGGTTCCAGCTCCTGGCCGGCGGCGGGCTCTCGACGCTGCGGCGCAGCGCGCTGACCGTCGAGGAGTTCGTGCCCGAGGCCGAGCTGCTCGAGGCCGCCGACGCGGTGATCCGCGTGTTCAACCGGATCGGCAACCGCCACAACCGCGCCAAGGCCCGGCTCAAGTGGGCGATCGACAAGATCGGCGCCGAGGCGTTCCTCGCCGAGTACCGCGCCGAGCGCGAGGTGATCCGCGGCGAGGGCGGCGTGCCGCTCGTGCTGCCCGAGCAGCCCCAGCCGGCGCCGCGCCGGGTGCCGCTGACCCAGGCCCAGGCCGCCGACCCGGGCTACGATGCCTGGGCCGCGCACAACGTCCGGCCGCAGAAGCAGGCCGGGTACTCGTCGGTCG
>DASWOO010000530.1:0-2257 GCA_036404335.1 Kofleriaceae bacterium | reverse complement strand
GTCGATCGCGGCGAAGTGGCGGTTGGCGGTCGCCAGCTCGGCGGCGAGCCACGCCGGCGTGGCGATCAGGCCGTGGTCATCTCCCGAGAGCGTCACGTGCAGCTGGAGGCCGAGGCAGTGCGCCGCCTCGCACGCCGGCAGCGCGGCCTTGGCCGCCGAGATGCTCGCCGTGACGTCGGGCGCCACGTCGGCGCGCGCCATCCCGACGCCGCACAGGAGGACCACCGCCAGGCCGAGCGCGAGCCGATGCACGCCGTCAGTCTACGCCGTGGCATGCGTGCTAGCGTGCCGGACATGTTGCGATGTGTGCTCGCCGTCGCGGCCGTGGCCGCCTGCTCCAGCACCAGCGGCCCGCCGCCGGTCGTCGATGTCCCCGACGGCTACACCGGCCCCGTCGCCCTGACGATCCAGAACCACGCGACCGCGACGACGATCCAGTCATCACCGGCCGGGCTCGACTGCCCGGCGACCTGCACCGCCGAGTTCCCGCTCGGCTCGACCGTGACGCTGTCATTCGCCAGCCGCGCGAACTACTTCGTCGCGCTGTGGTCCAAGCCGTGCGAGACGGTCAACGGCGACAGCTTCACGTGCCAGGTCACGCTGACCGGCCCGACGACGATCACCGCCGAGGGCGGCCAGGAGTAGCCGGACACCGCGCGCCGCCGCGAGCTTGGATCGCGCGTGCGCGCCGCGCGATCATCGCCACATCGATCGCACCGGCGCGCAACCCACCGCCGCGTCATGCTGTCGCGACCGCATGACCAAGCTCCTGCTCGCGCTCGCCTGCGCGCTCGCCGTTCGCGTCCCGATCGCCACCGCGGCGCCGACCGCCGACGAGCTGACCGCGCGCAAGGCCGCGCTCGACACCCGGCTCGCCCACCAGGGCTTCACCGTCGTGGTCGAGCCGCCATTCGTGATCGTCGGCGACGAGTCGCCCGCGACCGTCCGCCACCACGCGACCGGCATCCTGCGCTGGGCGATCCACCTGCTCGAGGCCGAGTACTTCCATGCCCGGCCCGCCAAGCTCATCGAGATCTGGCTGTTCAAGAACGAGCGGAGCTATCGCGCCGGCGCCAAGAAGTACTTCGACGACACCCCCGACACGCCGTACGGCTACTACTCGTCCGACCACGACGCGATGGTCATGAACATCGGCCCGGGCGCCGGCACGCTGACCCACGAGGTCGTGCACCCGTACATCGAGGCCAACTTCCCCGACGGGCCGTCGTGGTTCAACGAGGGCCTCGCGTCGCTGTACGAGCGGCCGAGCGAACGCAAGGGCCACATCATCGGCCTGCCCAACTGGCGGTTGCCGGGGCTCAAGAAGGAGCTCGCCGACAAGACCCTGCCGGCGCTCTCCGTGCTGCTCGCGACCAGCCGGGACCAGTTCTACAACGCGCCCTACGACGCCTACGCCTACGCGCGCTACCTGCTGTACTACCTCCAGGAGCAGGGCAAGCTCACGGCGTTCTACACCGCGTTCGTCGCCGACAAGGCCGACCGGACTGGCACCGCCGCGCTCGAGGCCACGCTCGGCGAGCCGCTGGCGACGTTCGAGCCGAAGTGGCGCGCGTGGGCCGCGGCTTTGAAGGGCGATAACAAATAGCGCTATGGTCGGGTGTGCTCACCCGGCGCCAGGCCTGGCTCGTCGCGATCGTCGCCACGCTCACGATGACCGTCAGCTACATCGACCGCGTCACCTTCGCGGTGCTCGCGCCGACGGTCACCAAGGTGCTCGGCATCTCCGAGGAGCAGTACGGCTGGCTCGGCTCGGTGTTCGCCGTCGCGTACCTGTTCGGCACGCCGCTCGCCGGCTGGTGGATCGACCGCGTCGGCGCGCGCCGGGGGCTGGTCGCGTCGATCATCGCGTGGTCGGCGATCGCGGCGCTGCACGCCCTGGTCCCGAGCTTCGCCGTGCTGTTCGCGCTGCGGCTCGCGCTCGGCCTGACCGAGTCGCCGGGCTTTCCGGGCGCGGCGCATACCGTGCAGCGCATCCTGCCCGAGCACGAGCGCGAGCGCGGCTTCGGCGTGCTGTTCACCGGCTCGTCGATCGGCGCGATGCTGACCCCGCCGCTCGCCGGCCTGATGTTCGGCTGGGTCGGCTGGCGCGGCGCGTTCTACGTGACCACGGCCGCGGGCCTGATCTGGATCCCGCTGTGGATCGTGGTCACGGGCGCGCCCGCGGTCCGCGCCAGGCTCGACGCCGCCGCGGCGATCGCCGGCGAGCGCCCGCGGTTCGCCCAGCTCGCCCGGAGCC
>DASWOO010000529.1:0-2697 GCA_036404335.1 Kofleriaceae bacterium | reverse complement strand
AACGAGCTCGCTTTACGAAGTTTGCCGGCGACGGCCTTTTCGGCCGCTGTTTGGTGGGGGGACCAGCGCATCCATCAAGTGGATCATTTCAAGCCCTGGCAGTCGATTCCCGACGGTGCGTTAGTGGATCGGCTCTCTAGTCAGCGCAGCTGCCGGGGCTTGAGCGGGTTGACGCCGGTCAGGATCAGCTCGCCGGTCGGGCCGATGCGGATCTCGGCGACCGGGGTGGCCTCGACGTCCGCGAGGCGGTGGCGATCGGTGAGCAGGTGGATGCGCTGGTTGGCCGAGCCGCGCAGGCCGGTGGCGAGGCGGTCCGAGGCGACGTAGCGGCCGTCGATCAGGACGTCGAGCCGGGCGAGCACGTCGGGGCCGCCGGGCAGGGCGCGGATCTCGTCGATGCGGTAGCCGGAGAACGCCAGGGTCGACAGGCCGAGCGCCCGGGCGGCGTCGAGCAGGGCGCGCGCGGCCTCGGGCTGCTGCAGCGGCTCGCCACCCGACAGCGACAGGCCGGTGGTGCCGGTCGCGGCCGCCGCGGCCAGGCGGTCGGTGAGCTCGGCGATCGAGCCGGGGACGCCGGGCTGCGGCGGTGTGTCGTGGGTCGCCGGGTTGAAGCAGCCCGCGCAGCCGAGCGTGCAGCCCTGGAACCACACGACGAACCGGACGCCGGGGCCGTTCGCGCGGCTGCGAAACTCGACGCCGTGGACCCGGATGGCCGGCGCCGCGGTCACTTCTTCGCCGGCGGCGCGCTGTCTGCCGGCTTGGCGGCCGGCGGGGGCGCGCCGACCGGCTTGGCCACGACCGGCATCGGCCGCTCGCCCGACGACGAGCCGCCGAGGTCGATCTCCTTGAGCAGCAGGTCCGGCGTGATCACGCTGCTCTCGATGCCGCCCGACGGCACGAACCCGTCCTCGGTGCCGCCGGTCAGCTTGAGCTGGAGCTGCAGCTCGGTCGCCGACAGGAAGTTGTAGACCGTCAGCTCGCGCGACGCGCCGATGACGTCCTTCCAGGCGCGGATCGGCACGTCGCCGAGCTGGACGCCGCGGACCAGCTCCTCCTTGCCGTTGGGATAGACCTTGTAGGCGAGCACGGTCGGCGGCGGCAGCGTGGTGTCCACGCTCTTGACCATCGCGACCAGCTCGCGCCGCGTGAACTCCGGCGCCGACGTGATCGCCGCGTCGTCGAACCGCCGGATCACCACGCCGAACTTGTGGCCCTCGGCCTGCGCGGCCTGGACCAGCCGCTGCTCGAGCGCTTTGCGCGGCACGGGGTTGCGCGCCGAGACGAACAGGTTGGTCGCGCTGCCGTGGAACGCGCCGCCGTCGGCCGTGCGCCGGGCGTGGCCGTTCGAAGTCTGGCCCTTGGCCGAGGGCGTGCGCGACGTCAGCAGGGTCTTGAGCGTGCCGTCCTTGATGACCTCGACCTTCTGCGCGGCGACGCCCTCGTCGTCGATCTTGTAGCCGCCGATCAGCGTCTTGCCCGCGCCGTCGCGCAGGGTCGGATCGTCGACGATCGAGATCCCGGGCGCCAGCACGCGCAGCCCGACCTTGTCGGTCAGCGCGCCGCCGAACGTCTTGGCCTCCTGCGGGTTCAAGCCTTCGGGCACCGGCGTGCCGCCGAGGTTGGGCGCCAGGGCCGCGCGGATCAGGCCGACCGCGCCCTCGCCCTCGAACAGCACCGGCCCCGAGTAGCTCTCCATCACCGGCGCCTTCTGCAGCGCCGAGATGTTGGCGACCAGCTTCACGGCCTCGGCCTTGAGCTCGTCCTCGCCCGGCAGGTCCTTCGCGGTGTGGCCGTAGCGCAGGAAGTACTGGCGCAGCAGCTGGCCGTCGTCGGCCTGACCGCCGGCGACGATCACGATGCCGCTCGCCCGCCGGGTGTCGGTGACGCTGGTGCCCTCGGTGGTGAGGTACCAGCGGCGCTCGAGGTAGCTGGTGACGGCGACCCGCGAGTCGCGGATCGCGGGCTGATCGCGGAACAGCGCCGACAGCTTCTGGGCCCGGCCCTCGAGCTCCTCGACGCTCTCGAGCGGCTGGACCAGCACCGCCTCCTCGCTAACCACCGGCTTCTCGGTGGTCCAGCCCGGGATATCGCCGCCGCGGCCGCCGCCCGACTTGCGCGCCTCGAGCTTGGCGCGCAGCTGGATCAGCGCCTCCTTGTAAGCGGCGTCGGTGACCAGCCACGCGGCGCGGCGCGCGATCCGCGGCGTGGCCTCGAGCGGCAGGGTGATGCCGGTGACCGCGTCGAGCTCGTCGGCGCCGGGCACCACGAAGTTGCCGTTGTCGAACTGCGGCGAGCCGACGCGGACCCGGGCCTCGAGATTGACGAAGTGGCGGTTGCGCTTGCTGGTCGTGTAGCCCAGGCTCGCGGCGCAGTCGTTGACCTCGACCTCGGTGATCTTGTAGGCGATGTGATACGGCTTGGGCGCGCCCGGGATCTCGAGCTGGGTCATCGCCCGGTTCATCTCCTCGGCGATCGCGTCGATGATCTCGTTGGTCACCGCCTTGGACGGCGGGCCGAGCGGCTCCTTCGCGGCGGCGGCGGCGGCCTTACCGCCGGCGGGCGCGGCGGGCGCGGCGGGGGTCGCCGGGGCGAGCAACGAGCCACCGACGACCAGGCCGAGGGTGGCGACAAACGTACGCGAGAACTTCATGGCACGTGCTCCGACGTCGAGGCGTGGGCGGTTTCCGGGTGGCGCGG
>DASWOO010000528.1:0-2129 GCA_036404335.1 Kofleriaceae bacterium | reverse complement strand
GTCGGTCGCGAGCGTCACGCCGTGCCAGTCGAGATCGAGTAGCCGGCGCGGCGGCGGCCGGTGGAGGTCCGGATCCGGCGGCCTCGGCGCGGCCGGCGCCACGGTCACACCCGTGGCCACGGGCGCCGGCGCGGGCGCGATCGTGTGCGGTGCGCCACCGCCGCAGGCGCCGATCAGGCACCCGACCGCGGCCCAGGCTCGGATCGACATCACGTGAGGTAGACGCATGACGCGGCCGGCGGTTTCCATCGCAGCGCAACCATTTATAGTCCGCGCGCTGATTCCAGGGAGCCCCAGATGATCCGTACGCCCGTCTTGCAAGTCGCCATGTTGATCGGCCTCACCACCGCGGCCGCCGCGCAGCCCAAGCCCGCCGAGACCCGGCCCGCGCCGCCGCCGAGCAACGGCCCGACCCCGGCGCCCGCCGCGCTGGCCGACCGCGCCAAGGCCCTGTCCGGGACGTGGAGCTGCAAGGGCCAGAGCCTCGACCGCACCAACAAGCTGGTCGACTCGACCGCGACCATGAAGATCAAGCTCGACCTCGACGGCTGGTGGCTGCACACCTCGTACGAGGCCAAGGGCAAGGAGCCGTTCCACTTCGAGCAGTTCGTGACCTACGACGAGGTCGCCAAGAAGTGGAAGTCGATCATGGCCGAGACCGGCGGCGAGTGGAACGTCGGCGAGTCCGACGGGCCGCAGAACGGCAAGCTCGACTTCGCGATCACCTCGCACCTGCCGGGCTGGCTCGCCCAGGTCATGGGCGGCAAGACCGAGACCCAGTTTCGCGATCACGAGGACGCCAGCGACCCCAAGGCCGGGCTCAAGCTGACCGGCGAGGTCTCGTTCGACGGCAAGGCCTGGACGACCGTCTACAACATGACCTGCAAGAAGTGATCAGATCATCGTCGCGGTCTCGAGGATCTGCTCGCACAGGGTCGGGTAGTCCATGCCGACCGATTTGGCGATCTTGGGCAGGAGGCTCGTGCCGGTCATGCCCGGCAGGGTGTTGACCTCGAGCACGAAGATCTCGCCGGTCGGCGACACCCGGAGATCCGGGCGGGCGTGGCCGGTGCACCCGAGCGCGTGGTACGCGGCGAGCGCGATCGCCTGCGCCCGCTCGACGGTCGCCGGCGCGATCTCGGGCGGGATCAGGTACTGCGTGTCGCTGCGCTTGTACTTGGCCTCGTAGTCGTAGAACCGGGTCTTGGGCCGGACCTCGACCGAGCCGAGCGCCTTGCCGTTGAGGATGCCGACGAAGATCTCGGTGCCGGCAATGTAGTCCTCGATGATCACCGGGCCGTGGAACCGGCGGGCGAGCTCGAGCGCCGCCGCCAGCTCCGCCGGGGTGTCGACGATGCTGACCCCGACCGAGCTGCCCTCGTTGGCCGGCTTGACCACGCACGGCAGCGGGAAGTCCTGCAGGACCTGGTGGTCGGCGTCGGACGGTGAATGCGCCAGCAGCCGCCAGCGCGGGGTCGGCAGGCCGTTGCTCTCGAAGATCCGCTTGGACATGACCTTGTCCATCGCCAGCGCGCTCGCCAGGATCCCCGAGCCGGTGCACGGCAGCTGCATGCACGCGCACAGGCCCTGGATGCCGCCGTCCTCGCCCCACGTGCCGTGCAGCGCGTTCCACACGACCGCGGCGCCGCTCGCCTCGATCAACGTCGCGAGCTTGGTGCCGGGCGCCCAGTCGATGCCGACCGCGTCCCAGCCGCGGCCCTGCAGCGCCGCGAGCACGCCCGCGCCGGTGTTGAGCGAGACCTCGCGCTCGGCGGACAGCCCGCCCATCACGACCGCGACGCGGCGGCCGGCAAATCTGTGCGTCATCTCAGGCTTCTCCGATCACTTTGACTTCCAGCTCCAGGCGGACGCCGTGCACCCGCTCGACCTCGGCGCGGACCCGATCGATCAGCGCCCATAGCTCCGCCGCGCGCGCCTGGCCGGTGTTGACCAGCCAGTTGGCGTGGACCGGCGAGCACACCGCGTCACCCTCGCGCCAGCCCTTGCAGCCCGCCGCCTCGATCAGCCGGCCGGCGAACTCGCCCGGCGGGTTCTTGAACGTCGAGCCGTTGCTCGAGACCTTCTTGGGCTCGCGCTCCGATCGCCGGAGCCGCAGCCCGCGGACCTCG
>DASWOO010000527.1:0-12243 GCA_036404335.1 Kofleriaceae bacterium | reverse complement strand
AGCACGACGGCGTGCGATGCGCGACCTGCGAAAAACGCGTGGCCTGGGCGCTCGTGACGCACGCGGCACCGTCGGCGGTCCACGCGGCCTCGATGCTCCACGCGGTGTCGTCGGCCTCGAGCCCGGCGTCATCATAGATGTTCACCAGCGTGCCATTGACGGTGTACGGCGTGCCGTCACCACAGTAATCGGCGCGCAGCGCGCGCACGCAGGCCGCCAGCTCGCGGCCATATCCGTCCCACGCGGTGTAACCCAGCTCCTCGCATTTCGCGATGGAGCTGCCGCGGCACGCCAGCGTGAAGTCTGCCGACTGCTGATGATAGGTGCCACCGCCAGGCACGCCTTGCTGCAGGTTCCACGTGCCGGTCGCGCTATCGGCGAAGCTCGGATGGCCGGCGTCATCGGTGCACAGCGGTTGCCACGCGCCGTCGGTCCACGCCGACACGCGATAGCTCCACAGGCTGGCGAGCTGGCTCGCGGCGTCGATCCGCAGCGCGATCGCCGCGCCGTCGGACTTGTGGCCGGTCCAGGTCGAGCCGACGAGCCCCATGCCTGCGAGCGGCGCGCCCCGGGTGGCGATCGCGATCGGCTCGCCGCGCGCCGATCGGCCGACCGGGGCGATGCCGTTCAAGGTGAGGCCGGTGCCCGGCCCATTGGGGCTGATGACCTGCGGATTGACTCCTGTCGTGCTGGTACCGTTCGGACTGATGACGTCCTGATCGGTAGTCTGGGTGAGCGGTTCTGACTCAGTGACCGGCTCGCTCATGGTGCATCCACCGACGAGCGACAGCGCCGCAAAAATGACAATTCTCCCCATGCGCTGCGTATCGGCCGGATGGGAGCTTGTGTGCTCCGGCCGTCGGGGAAGTTGTGGGGAGGTGCTGAGGTAACTATGGGGATGCGCACAGTCGGAAGCCGTATGAAGCGTTCCTGACGGTGCCGTCGACCTGCGCGCGATTGGCCAGGTGCGCGGTCTTGCGATCGTAGAGATAGCTGCCGCCGCGCAGGATGTAGCCGTGCTCGTCGAGCTCGGACTGCGTCCACTCGAACGCGTTGCCGACGGTGTCCTCGAGGCCGAACGGGCTGACCGATGCGGGGTGCGATCCGATCTCCTCGAGCCCCGTCAGCTTGTCCGGATGGGTGGCGTCGATGTTGGCGTCGCCGGCCGCGATCGCGCTGCCGCCCGGATAGCTGCGGCCATCCGCGCCGCGCGCCGCGCGCTCCCACTCGACCTCGCTGCACAGCCGCGCGCCGGGCAGCCGGCGGGTGGTGTCGAGCCAGCCGGCGTAGCGCCGGGCGTCCTCGCCGGAGATGCCGACGACCGGGAACCGCCGCCAGTCCTGGTGGTCGGTCGGCGAATCCCAGCCCGGGTACACGACCGGCTCGCCCCAGCCCGCGGTGTAGCGCCGGCCGGCCAGCGAGATCGCGAACCGCCAGTGGACGCCGTCGGGCGTGATGCGCAGGCTGTTCTCGCACGCCGGCGCCGACGGCAGCAGCTGGGCGCGCCGGGCGGCCGGCTGGGCCTCGACGTAGGTCAGCCACTCGGCGAACGTGACCTCGTACCTGCCGATCAGGTACGCGTCGGTCCTGCGGCGATGGAGCGGCGCGGTGTCGTACAGCATCGTGCGCTCGTCTTCGTTCGCGGCGCCATAGAGGAAGTCGCCGGGCGGGATGAAGATCATGCCGGGCGGGACCGCGCCGACGAGCGGCGCCGCGGCATCGACCTTGACCGTGGCGTGGCGGTCGATCAGCAGCGGAACGCGGAGCGGGACCCGGCCCGGCGCGGTGACCTCCAGAATGTAGTCCCCGGGCGCGACCGGTCCGACGGCGGAGATCGAGATCACGGGCAGCGGCTTTTCGGCGGCGTCGCGGTCCACAGGCGCGAGCTCGAGCCGGGCGCCATCGGGCGCGCCGACGAGCAGCGTGCTGGGTTGGTCCCATTGCTGGCGCCGGGTGCCATCGAGATCGCTGGCCGCGAGCCGCTCGATCAGGTCGTCGCGCCGGTGCAGATCCTGCGACCGCTCGGCGAGCGTCGCGCGCTTGGTCAGCACGTCGCCGAGGAGCTCGCGGGCGCCGTCGCTCCACCGGTTCTTGGCATAGGCCGAGTCGGCGTGCTGGTTGGCGTCGCTGTAGTCGTGCTCCGCCAGCTTGCTCGCCGCGCTCGCCTGCTTCCACTCGTCTTCGCCGCGGTCCCAGTCCTTGCGATCGAAGTCGGCGAACGCCAGCTCCGCATGCCGGGAGTGCGCGGCCTCGGCGAGATCCGCTTGCGCGGCCGAGGTCCTGGCGACCGCGAGCTCGTTCGCGACCTCCACGGCCAGCTCGTGCCGGGCGAGGTAGCGATGCGTCAGGAACGCGCCGGCGGCGATGCCGAACGCGCCGGCGATCGCGAGCCCGAGCAACAGCTTGCGGCGGCGCGCCGTGCGCTGCGAGGCGCGCACGAACGCGCGCTCGACGGCGCCGAGCGTCTCGGGGTCCAGCGCGAGCGCCTCGGCGAGCCGGGCGCCCTGCCAGGTCGTGTCGCTGTTGCGGCCGAGCCGCGCCCACTCGGCGGCGGCCTGGGCGAGCCGCTCGCGCACCACGCGA
The DNA here is from genome assembly GCA_036404335.1 of Kofleriaceae bacterium. GTDB lineage: Bacteria > Myxococcota_A > Polyangia > Haliangiales > Haliangiaceae > JABFXX01. The sequence goes on along the minus strand of DASWOO010000527.1, from coordinate 9,660 downwards.
TCCACGGCGTCCTCGTCGATCCACTGGCGCAGGCTCGGCCAGTCGGTCAGCAGGCACTCGTGGGCCAGCTCGTAGGTCGGCTCGCCGTCGCCGTGGTGAGCGATCACCAGCCGGCCGGTGACCAGCGCGTCGAGCGCCGCCCGCGCCGCCGCGCCGAGCTCGAGCTCGGGGCCCGCGCGCCGCGCCCGCGTGCCCATCGCGCTGACCAGCCGGAGCAGCAGCCGGCGGGCGTGGGCGCGGACGTCGGGCAGCATCACGCCGATCACCACGTCGGCGTGGCGCGACAGCGCGCCGGTCACGCCGCCCATCGCGGCCACCGCCGCGCCCGAGATCACGCCGCCCGGGTCGCGCGCCTCCCACAGATCGGCGAGCGCGAACGACAAGAGCGGCAGCGCGCCGCTGCCGGCCTGGGCGGCCGCGGCGGCGAGCTCGTCGACGATCTGCTCGGGCTCGAACCGCACGCCGGCGGCGAGCGCCGGTCCGACGATCACGTCGCGCAGCCGCTCGGCGGGCAGCGGGCGCAGGAAGTAGAGCAGGCGCGACAGATCGCGGCCGAGCCCGGGCAAGGTCGAGATCCGCGCCAGGAAGTCGGCGCGCACCGTCGCGAGCAGCCGCAGCCCGGGGACCGCGTCGTACAGCCCCGCCAGCCCGGCGTCGAGCGCGGCGACCTCGCCCGGCTCGCCGAGCGTGATCAGCTCCTCCAGCTGATCGATGAAGACGATCAGCCCGCGATCGCCGGCCCGCCGGCGCAGCGCGCGGATCAGCTGCGCGGGCGCCTCGAGCAGCTCCGACGGCAACGCGCCGAGCGCGGTAGCCAGCGCGGTCAGCGGCCGCGTGCCCGGTACGATCGTCACCGCGGTCCAGCCGCGGCTCGCCTCGGCGGGCTCGGGCAGCAGCGTATCGAGCGCGCCGTCGACCACCGCGGGCACGACGCCGGCGCGGCACAGCGACGACTTGCCGACTCCCGACTCGCCGGTGATCAGCACGATCGGCTCGCTGCGCAGCCGGGCGACCACCGCGTCGATCTCGAGCCGGCGGCCGAAGAACACGCCGCGGTGGCTGGCCTCGAACGGCCGCAGCCCGCGATACGGGTTCTCGTCGCGGCGGCGCGGCGCGGCGTGGCGGCCGGTCGCGTGCAGCTGCTCGAGCGCGTCGCGCAGCTCGTCGGCGTCGGGGTAGCGCGCGGCGCGGTCGCGGCGCAGGCAGCGCGCGACGATCGCGGCGAGCCTGGCGTCGACGCCGGGCGCGCGGTCGCGCAGCCCCGGCGCGTCGCTCGAGGTCACCCTGTCGCGCAGCTCGCCGGGCGGCACGTCGGCGAACGGCGGCGCGCCGGACAGCAGCTCGAACATCACCGCACCCAGCGAGTAGACATCGGCCCGCCGGCTCGGCGCCTCGCCGGCCCAGACCTCGGGGGCCATGTAATCCGGTGTCCCGACAGGTAAGTGAACAGCGCTATTACCCTCTGCCGCAAACCGCGCCAGGCCAAAATCGATGATCTTGGCCTGGCCATCGATGTCGATCATCACATTACTGGGCTTGAGATCGCAGTGCACCACGTTGCGGCGGTGGGCGGCGGCCAGGCCGCGCGCCACGCCGATCGCGATGTCGAGCGCGACCTCGGGCGCGACCGGCTTGCTGAGCTCGGCCAGCGTCGTCCCGCGCACCAGCTCGGTCACGAAGTACGGCCGGTGCTGATAGGTCCCGATCCGGTAGATCCCGACGACGTTGGGGTGATGGATCCGGGCGACGGCGCGGGCCTCGAGCAGGAACCGCTGGCGCGACGCCGGATCGAGGCTCGAGATCAGCTTGATCGCGACCGGCCGGGCCAGGACGGTATCCTCAGCCACATAGACGCGCCCGGTCGCACCACGGCCGAGCTCGCGGCCGAGCACGTAGTCGTCGAGCTGCTTGGGGGGGGCGTCGTCCTGCGTGGTGCCCGATAGTACTGCCCAGCTACGGAATCAGATCCCTTTACGAATACCTTATTCCGATACTGAGAAACACTCTGAGTGACCATTTGCCGAGAAGTACAAGCATGCTGTTCCACCCGGCTGCGGACCGGGGACAGTCCAGGGTGAACGCCGGCAGGTCCAGGCACCGAGCGCGTCGGCTCGGCCTGGTTAGCGGCGTTAGCCGCGCGTGTGTGTGCCGCGCTGCCATCCGAACTGGCGGTATACGCGATGCAGTGTTGCGGGCTCGATGACGTTCACGCAGCTCACGAACGACGCGTCTCACGGGGCGCCACGGTTAGCTCCGGCTCGCACGCGCCGCTTCACCGACCACGACCCGGCGGCGCCGCACGAGGCCGTCGACCTGGTCGCGACCGCGCGGGTCGCCGGGGCGGAGCTGTGCGATCGGATCTGCCGGGTGCGCAGCCTGTCGCTCGGCGGTGCGTTCGTCGAGCTTGACCCGCTGCCGATGGGCACGGTCGTCCACCTGACGTTCAGCGTGCCGCGGTTCGAGGAGCGGCTGTCGCTCGACGCGGTCGTGCACTGGAGCTCCGAGGACGGCGTCAGCGTGCTGTTCGATAGCCTGCGCGCGACCGACGTCTGGATCCTGTGGCAGTTCCTCGCCCGGTCGTCGCGCGAGGCCGGCGGCAGCGGCCCGACCGTCCGCGAGCACACCGTGATCGTCGCGTTAGATCGCTAGGTCGCCCGGGGCGCGCGGATCGCCCGGGTCGCGATAGACCGACCAGCGCATCACCTCGATCGGCCCGGGCAGCGCCTTCGAGGTGTACGCCAGCTGCTCGAGCTCGGCGCCGTGCTCGGCGAGATAGGCCGCGACGCCCGGCGCGCGGTGGGTCGCCGCGCTGAGCGCGATCTGGTGGCCCTCGGCGAGCGCCTGCAGCTTGGCCGCGACGTTGACCGTGCCGCCGAAGAAGTCCGCGTTGGCGTTGAGCTTTACGGCGATGCACGGCCCGGTGTTGAGCGAGATCCGCAGCCGGATCGGCGTGTCGGCGCGCCGGGGATGGAATGCGTCGTGGATCTGGTGCGAGGCCTTCACGGCGTCGAGCGGGTTGACGAACGTCGCCATCACCGCGTCGCCGATCGTCTTGATCACCGCGCCGCGGTGGCGCGCGACGATCGCGAACACCTCGTCGAAGTGCTTCTTGATCTCGACGAACGCCGCCGGATCGCCGCGCGACGCGTAGAACGCGGTCGAGCCGACCACGTCGGTGAACAGCAGCGTCTGCTCGCCGATGCCGAGCCGGACGTCGGCGCCGATGTACTCCTCCGAGAACAGGTCGCGGAAGTCCTGGATGCTCAGCAGGTCGCCGGCGCGCAGCGCGTGATCGCTCCACGTCGCCTGCTCGATCACGAACTGGCACGGCGCGTCGCCGTCGTTGGTCAGCGCGATCACCGCGTCGGTGCGCAGCGGGGTGACGTCGGTCTGGCGGCGCGCGTGGCCACCGCCCCACGCCGCGCGGTCCGCGCCGGCCTCGGCCGCCAGATCGAGGTAGCCGCCGCTGGTCCGATCGCGGCGCAGCACGTAGCGCCCGGGCGGCAGCCGCGGCGCGAGCTCGGCGCGCCCGCCGGCCGCGACCGTGTGCTGGACGCGGATGTGATCCTTCTTGGCCGGCTCGGCGCTGCAGTAGACCTGATCGTGGACCTCGCGCACCGACGGGTGGACGCGGAACGTGACCTCGACCGACTCGGGCGTGTCGGTCTTGAACGTCACGTCGCAGACCTCGCACCGCGACTGGCTGGCCAGCGCCGACAGCGAGGCATGCTCGTCGCGCACGCCGCGGCAGTGCGGGCACACCGTGTCCCACGACAAGGTCAGGAGGCCCGCGCGCGTCGCGTGCAGCGCGACCCGCAGCAGGTCGGCCTCGGCCAGGCCCCAGACTCGCGCGCGCTCGCGGATCTGGATGCGGTGCAGGTCCGCGTCGTCGCCGGTGCGCAGCCAGCCGATCAGCGCATCGACCCCGGCGACCGGCAGGCCCAGACCGACCAGCACCTCGCGCTGCTGGCGCAGCCGGTGATCGGCCTCGGCGTCGAGCGTCGGCGGCGGCAGCATCAGCACCTGCGGCCGGAGCCGATCGAGCTGCGCCGCGATCGCGGGCACGACCCGGCGATACGCCTTCTCCAGCGTCGGGAACCCGAGGCGCAGCGCCGCCGCGCCGAGCACGCCGCGCGGCACCGCGCCGAAGTAGAGATAGACCCGCGTGCCGGTCGCGATCGGCTCGAGCCGGTGGATCGCGAACATCGCCTTCATGAACCCGCGCTCGTAGATCCGCAGGCAGGTCAGCCACTGGTTGGCGACCCAGTTCCACGGGACCTCGACCCACGCGTGGCGCACGCCGCCGTTCTTCGCCTGGCCCCAGCGCGCGCCGTCGCGCTCCTCGAACGTCATCTCGGCGGTGCCGAGCGCGCGGTTCATCCGCGAGGTGTCGGCGATGTGCGGCCACAGGGCCTCGGGCGGGCCCGGGACGTCGAACCACCACAGCTTCTCGATCCGCTTGGCGCTCGCCCACGGCGCGGGAAACGGATGCAGCGCCAGCAGCGCGGCCACGCTCAGCGGTTCGTCAGACACCATCCGACATCAGTCTATCGCAAGACCGCCTCCGTTATAGCAGACGCAAAAAACCTCATCAACCGACGCTGCCCGGGAATGCGAATCCTACTACTACTGTAGTACGCCCCATGCGGAAGCTCCTCGCCGCCCCGATCCTCGTCCTGGCTCTGACCTCCCTCGCCTCCGCGCAACCGGCGCTCGAGGTCCCGCAGCCCAGCCCGCACGCGCGGGTCGAGCAGCGCGTCGGCCTGACCGACGTCGCGCTGGATTACTCGAGCCCCGGGGTCAAGGCCCGCAAGATCTGGGGCGAGGTCGTGCCGTACGACAAGGTCTGGCGCGCCGGCGCCAACGCGCCGACCAAGCTCACGGTCAGCCGCGACTTCAGCTTCGGCGGCACCGCGGTCCCGGCGGGGACGTACTCGCTGTTCGTGACCCCGGGCAAGGCGGCGTGGACCGTCATGCTCAACAAGAACCTGACGGCGAGCCAGGACCAGCACGACGCCAAGGACGACGTCGTCACGCTGTCGATCCGGCCGCTGGTCCTGCCCGCGTCGCGCGAGCGGCTGCGCTACACGTTCGACGACACGAAGGACGAGGGCACGACCCTGACCCTGGAGTGGGAGCGGATGCGGCTCGCGGTGCCGATCGCCGTCGACACCAAGGGCCAGGTCCTCGCGGGGATCGACCGCGCGACCGCCGATCTCGGGCGCACGCCGCTCACCGCGGCGAGCTACCTGTTCGACGTCGGCCAGACCGATCGCGCGCTCGAGCTGTGCGACCGGTCGATCGCGATCCAGCGGACGTGGCGCGGCGAGTGGCTGCGCGCGCAGATCCTGCACAAGAAGGGCAACAAGGCCGAGGCGATGGCGTCGGTCGGCCGCGCCCAGGAGCTTGGCAAGGCCGACCCGGGGTTCGAGACCGGCGGCAAGCCGCAGATCCAGAAGACGATCGCCAGCTGGAAGTAGCCATGGCGCTGGCCCACCCCTGGCCGGGCGACCGCGCCGGCCGCGCGCGCGCCGTGGCGTCGGCGGTGCGGCCGCTCGCGCCGGAGGTCCATCGCGCGCTGGTCGCGCAGCAGGCGCCGCTGGCGGCGAGCCCGGCGCGCGCGGCCCAGCTCGACCTGCTGCGGGCCGGCGCGGCGGCGGTGGTCACCGGCCAGCAGGTCGGGCTGTTCCTCGGGCCGCTGTACACGATCTACAAGGCGGCGTCGGCGATCGCGCTGGCGCGGCGGCTGGCCGACGAGACCGGCGCGCCGGTGGTGCCGGTGTTCTGGCTGCAGACCGAGGATCACGATCTGGCGGAGATCGCGAGCGTCGGGCTGCCGGGCGCGACGGTCGAGGTACCGGTCGACGCCGACAACCGCGTGTCGATCGCGCATCGCGTGCTGCCGGCGGAGCTCGGCGATCGCCTCGCGCGGCTGCGCGAGCGGCTCGGCGGCGGGGTGCTGGCGGCGGCGCACGTCGAGCGGCTGGCGCGGCACTACCGGCCGGGCGCGAGCTGGCACGCGGCGTTCGCCGGCGTGCTCGCCGAGCTGTTCGCGCCCGAGGGGCTGGTGATCGTCGATCCGCGCGATCCGGCGCTGGCGGACGCGGCCGCGCCGATCCACGAGCGGGCGATCGCCGAGGCCGGGCCGATCGCGGCGGCGCTGACCGCGCGCTGCGCCGAGCTCGAGCGGGCGGGGCGGCCGGTGCAGATCCACGTGCGGCCGGGCGCGCCGCTGGCGTTCTATCATCCCGATGGCGCCGAGGGCCCGCGGCTGCGGCTCGAGCCGGACGGCGCCGGCGGCTTCGTCGAGGTCGGTACCGGCCGGAGCCACGCGCGCGCGGCGCTGATCGCGCTCGCGCGGCGCGAGCCCCGGCGGTTCTCGACCAGCGCGCTGCTCCGGCCGATCCTGCAGGACGCGCTGCTGCCGACGGTGGCGAACGTCGGCGGGCCGGCCGAGGTCGCGTACTTCGCGCAGCTCGGTCCGCTGTACGCGGCGTTCGCGATGCCGATGCCGATGATCGTGCCGCGCGCAAAATTTCGCGTGACCGACCACCGGACCCGGACCCTGCTCGCGCGGCTGGGCCTCGGGCCGGGCGACGTCGCGGGCGACGAGGCCGAGCTCCTGGCCCGGCTGCGGCCGCCGGCGCGCCCGGCCGAGGCGATCCGCGACCAGCTGCTGCGCGGGTTCCTCGCCGAGCACGCGGCGCTGGGCGAGGCCGTCGCGACGCCGCAGCTGCGCAAGGCGCTGGCCCGGACCCGCGGCACCGTCGAGCACGCCGTGGGCGTGCTCGCGGCCAAGCTCGAGCGCGCCGAGGTCTACGCCGACGGCGAGCGGGTCGACGCCGTGCGCCGGCTGCGCGCGCTGCTGGTCCCCGACGGGGCGCCGCAGGAGCGCCGGCTCGGGCTCGCCGGGCTCGCGGCGCGGATCGGCGATCGCGCGCTGATCGATCAGCTGATGCAGCACCTGGCGGCGGCGGAGCTGTTCGGCGCGGCCAGCCCGCTCGGCGGACCGGTCCAGGACCTCGCCGCATGACCGCGATCGCCGTGGTGTGCCTGCCCGGGCTCGGCGGCAGCGGCGTGGTCGCGGCCGAGCTCGCGCTCGGGCTCGCCGCGCGCGGCCATCGGATCCACGTCCTGGCCGCCGCGCTGCCCGAGCGGCTCGCGGCGCACGCGGCGCAGATCGACTTCGTGCGCGTCGAGGTCCCGACCTCGCCGGTGTTCGAGCACGGGCCGTACGACGTCGCGGTCGCCAGCGCGCTGATCGACCTGGTCCGGCGCGCGCCGATCGAGCTCGTCCACCTGCACTACGCCGTGCCGCACGCGGCGAGCGCGATGCTGGCGTGCGGCGTGCTCGGCGGTCACGCGCCGCCGATGATCCTGACCCTGCACGGTACCGACGTGACCCGGCTGCACCCCGGGCTGCACGCGGTGACCGCCCACGCGATCGGCGCGCTCGCCGGGATCACCGCGCCGTCGCAGTTCCTGCGCGCGGCCGCCGCCGAGCGGTTCGCGATCGCGCCGGACCGGATCGAGGTCATCGCCAACTTCGTCGATCTCGCCCGGTTCGCGCCGCCGGCCCGCCGCGATCGCGGCGAGCTCGCCCGGCTGTTCGCCGCGCCCGGCGACGACGGCCCGGTGCTGTTCCACGTCTCCAACTTCCGGCCGATCAAGCGGCCGCTCGATCTGGTCGAGGTGCTCGTCCGGGTCCGCCGCCGGCTGCCGGCGCGCGCCGTGCTCGTCGGCGATGGCCCCGAGCGCGACGCCGTGGTCCGCCGCGCCCGCGAGCTCGGCGTCGGCGACGCGATCCACCTGATCGGCCGGCGCGACGACTTCGCGAGCCTGCTCGGCCACGCCGACGGCTTCATGCTGCCGAGCGAGAGCGAGGGCTTCGGCGTCGCGGCGCTCGAGGCGATGGCCGCCGGGGTGCCGGTGTTCGGCTACGACGTCGGCGGGCTGCCGGAGGTCGTCGCGGCCGGCGCGGGCGCGCTGGTGCCGTGCGGCGATGTCGACGCGCTCGCGGCCGCGGTCGTCGACGCGCTCGGCGATCCGGCGCGGCGCGACGCGATGGGCGCGGCCGCCCGGGCCCGCGCCGTGGACCAGTTTGCGATCGACGCGGCGATCGCGCGCTACGAGATCTACTTCCGCCGCGTCCAGAAGGGCTACGTATGATGCGACTCCTCGTCACGGCCGTGCTGGCGGTCATCGTGCTCGGCGGCCGGGCCTCGGCGGACGGCGACGGCGCGGCGGGGCTTTCCGCCGGCGCGCTCGCCCACGCGCTCGACCGGGTCGCGTCGACCGGCCGCGTGCTGTACGTCGCCGCCCACCCCGACGACGAGAACACCCGGCTGCTCGCGTACCTGGCCAACGTCCGCCACCTCGACGTCGCGTACCTGGCGATGACCCGCGGCGGCGGCGGCCAGAACTTGATCGGCGGCGAGCAGGGCGCGCTGCTCGACGTGATCCGCACCGAGGAGCTGATGGCCGCGCGCGGCGTCGACGGCGCCCACCAGTTCTTCACCCGGATGCGCGACTTCGGCTACTCCAAGCGCGCCGACGAGACCCTCGGCAAGTGGGGCCACGACGCCGCGCTCGCCGACGTGGTCCGGGTGATCCGCACGTTCCAGCCCGACGTGATCATCACCCGGTTCAACGAGTCGCCGCCCAACCACGGCCACCACACCGCGTCGGCGATCCTGGCGCGCGAGGCGTTCGCCGCCGCGGCCGATCCGGCCCGGTTCCCCGAGCAGCTCACCGGCGGCGTCACGGTGTGGCAGGCCAGGCGTCTGCTGCAGAACGTGCCCAACTGGAACGACGCGCCCCCACCGAAAGCCGCGATCAGCCTCGAGATCGGCGGCTACGATCCGCGGCTCGGCCTCGAGCTCGGCGAGCTCGCGGCGCGGTCGCGCAGCCAGCACAAGAGCCAGGGCTTCGGCGTGGCGGCCAACCGCGGGCCGAGCACCGAGCACTTCCTGACGCTCGCCGGCCCGCCGCCGACCGTGGACCCGCTCGACGGCATCGACGTCACCTGGCGGCGCTACGGCGCGGTCGCGCTGACCGCCGCGCTCGCCGACGCCCGGCGCACGCTCGATCGCGATCACCCCGAGCGCGCGGTGCCGGCGCTGGTCCGCGCGGCCGACCAGCTCGACCAGCTCGCGGCGCGGGTCCACGAGCCGCGGCTGCGCGACGCTCAGCAGGCGATCGGCGAGCTACTCCTGGCCGCGGCCGGCGTGTATGCGCGCGCGACCACGGCGCAGCCGGTCGCGGCGCCGGGCGGCACGGTCGACGTCAGCGTCGAGGTCGTCGCGCGCGCCGTGCCGCTCACTGTCCAGCGCGTCGAGCTGCCGGGCGCCGCCCCGCTGACCGCGGCGACCGCGATCGCGATCGGCCACAAGCAGCAGCTCAAGCTCTCGGCGACGATCGCGCCGCAGGCCGCGCCGTCGACCGCGTACTGGCTGAGCAAGCCGCCCGAGGCCGGGCACTACGTCGCGACCGACGACCGGCAGATCGGCCAGCCGCGCCAGCCGCCCGCGCTCGCGGTCACCGTCGACGTCGCGCTCGCCGGACGCGTGGTCCGCGCGGCGCTGCCCGTCGTCCATGCCTGGACCGATCCGGTCCGCGGCGATCGCACCCGGCCGTTCGTGATCGTCCCGCCGGCGACGG
>DASWOO010000526.1:0-2109 GCA_036404335.1 Kofleriaceae bacterium | reverse complement strand
CGCTCCATGCGCAGCGGCAGGGTCTCGAGGCCCTGGAGGAACATGAACGAGTTGAACGGCGACAGCGCGGCGCCGATGTCGCGCAGCAGGGTCACACGCGCCTTGATGATGTAGGCGATGTTACCCATCGGCGCGAGCGCCGGGATGAACTCGAGGTTGTGGTAGCTCGGGTCGGGCGCCGAGATCAACGGGAACTTGCCGCCCGACCAGTCGAACTTGCCGCTGTCGACGATCACGCCGCCGATCGACGTGCCGTGGCCGCCGATGAACTTGGTCGCCGAGTACACCGCGATGTCGACGCCGTGCTCGAACGGGCGCAGCAGGAACGGCGCGACCGTGTTGTCGAGGATCAGCGGCACGCCCTTGGCGTGGGCGATCTTCGACAGCGCCTCGAGATCGGTGACGTCGAGCTTGGGGTTGCCGATCGACTCGGCGTAGACCGCCTTGCACTTGGGGCCGATCGCCCGCTCGAACGCGGCCAGGTCCTGCGACGGCACGAAGTGGACCTTGATGCCCATCCGCGGCAGCGTGTTGCGGAACAGGTTATAGGTACCACCATATAGGTTATCTGCCGACACCACTTCATCGCCGGCCTGGGCGATGTTGAGCAGCGCGAGCGTGGTCGCGGCCTGGCCGCTCGCCACGGCGAGCGCGCCGACGCCGCCGTCGAGCGCGGCCATCCGCTTCTCGAACACGTCGGTCGTCGGGTTCATCAACCGCGTGTAGATGTTCCCGAACTCCTTGAGCGCGAACAGGTTCGCCGCGTGCTCGGTGTCCCGGAATTGAAACGACGTGGTCTGGTGGATCGGGACGGCGCGCGAGCCGGTGACCGGATCCGGAGTTTGGCCTGCGTGCAGCGCGAGCGTCTCGGGACGCAAGGAGTCGGACATGGTGAGACGGTAACGCCGCCCCGCGAGCAAAAGCGAGTCCCCGGCGCGCACGGAATAGCTATTTTTGCCTCGCTGTCATTTCTGTAATCGCGGCAACTGGGCAAAACTGACGCATCGCGACGATGCTGGACACCTTGCTCGATTACCTCCGTACGCCCCTGCTCACGCTGTCCGGCACGCCGGTCACGACGCTGACCATCGCGACCTCGCTGCTGATCGTCGTCATCGCCCGGCTGATCGGCTCGATCATCGGCCGCAGCCTCGACCGGGTGTTCGCGCACCGCGGCTTCGACCAGGGCCTGCGCTTCGCGATCGGCAAGATCCTGCGCTACACGATCACGACGATCGGCGTGATCGTGGCGCTGAGCACGATCGGCATCAACACCAGCGCGGTGATGGCCGGCGGCGCGGTGATCGCGGTCGGCATCGGCTTCGGCCTGCAGAAGCTGGCGGAGAACTTCATCTCCGGCCTGCTGCTGCTGATCGAGCGGCCGGTGCGCAAGGGCGACTTCATCGACGTGGCCGGTGTGCTCGGCACCGTCGAGGACATCGGGCTGCGCGCGACCCACGTCGTGTCGCGCGACGGCCTGACCGTGATCGTCCCCAACGCGTCGCTCATCACCAACACCGTCATCAACCACTCGCAGCCGACCCACACCCGGCGGATCTGGGTCCGGGTCGGCGTCGCCTACGGCACCGATCTCGATCTGGTGACCAGGGTCCTGCTCGAGGTCGCGGACCAGGAGCCCAAGCTGTCCAAGACCCCGGTGCCCGACGTCCGCCACGACGGGTTCGGCGAGTCGGCGATCCAGATCGCGCTGGTCGCGTGGATCACCGAGGCCAAGGAAGAAGCGCTGGTGTCGTCCAACCTGCGGTTCGCGATCGACCGGGCGTTCCGCCGCAGCAAGATCGTGATCCCCGTGCCGCAGCGCGAAATCCGCACGTCGGGGCCGCGCGGCGACTAAGCTGGTCGTGGCGGTCGTCCGGCTGGCGTACGAGGCCGGCCTGCCGGTCGTGCCGCGCGGCGCGGGCACCGGGCTGTCGGGCGGGGCGATGCCGGTCCCCGGCGGGGTCGTGCTCTGCCCGTCGCGGATGAAGCAGATCCTCGCGGTCGACTTCGACAACGAGCTCGTGCGGGTCGAGCCCGGGGTGATCAACCTCGAGATCTCGAAGCGCCTGGCGCCGCGCGGCTACTACTACGCGCCCGATCCGTCGTCGC
>DASWOO010000525.1:0-1600 GCA_036404335.1 Kofleriaceae bacterium | reverse complement strand
CCGATCGATCCGGGCAAGCTGACGGTCAACGCCGTGCGCAAGGACGGCGAGCGCGAGGTCAGCCAGGCGTGGAGCCACGAGTACGCGATCGCCGAGGGCCAGACCCTGACGATCGAGGTGCCCCGGCTCGCGCCGCTGGCGCCCCCGCCCAGCGGGGTCCAGGGCCCGGCGTCCCCGCGCGTCGTGCCGCTCGTCACCGCCGACGTCACCGCCGACGACACCGCGGGGCCCCGGCATCGCCGCCACGTGGTCGCCGTCGTGCTCGGCGCGGTCGCGCTCGGCGCCGGCGGCGCGGCCGGCTACTTCGGCTTCGACGCGCACAGCAAGTACAACGACGCCAAGTCGACGTGCGGCGGCGCGATCGACCACTGCCCAGCCGGCATGAAGGACGCGGCGCAGACCCAGGTCGACAGCGCGCGGACCTCCGCCCTGATCTCGACGATCGCGGCAGCGGGCGCGGGCGCGCTGGCGGTCGCCGCGATCATCACGTGGGCGACCGCGCCGTCGGCCGAGTCGCGGCAGGTCAGCGTCGCGCCGACCGCGGGCAAGGGCAGCGTCGGCTTCGTGCTCGGCGGCCGGTTCTAGGTCCGGGGCCACGCCGGCGCGTTCGCGCGCTAGTGCGCGGCGTCGTCCTGCGGCTTGCGCTCGAGCACGACGAGCGCGATGCCGTCGGTGCCGTCGTCGGCGGTGCCGACCTGGAGCCGGTAGGGCGCCACGCCGCGCGCGACGATCTGCGCGAGCACGGCCCGCGAGCGCCGGGTCGCGAGCGCCTGGCGATCGGCCGGCGTGGCGCCATCGGCCGGCGCGGTGTGCGCCTCGACCGCGACCTTGGTGATGCTCGGGTTGCCCGTGAGCGTGTCGGCGATCGACTGGATCATCTTGCTCGCGTTGGCCGGCAGCTGATCGGAGCCGGTGGCGAACACGATCGGATCGTAGACCTCGATCGACGCGTCGGAGGTGACGACCCGCGGGTGGCTGCAGCCCGCGAGGGCAATCCCGGCGATCAGCGCGGCGCGTTCGAGCATGCGAGATTGTCGCATCAAGTCGTCGGCGAGGTGGACCCGGGACCGCCGATTACCGCGGCAGCTGGCGCTCGAGCGTCGCGCCGAACCGAAGCACGGTGGCGTCGGCGCCGGGCGCCCCGACGATCTGCAGGCCGATCGGCAGGCCGGTCGAGGTGGTGCCGCACGGGATGCTGAGCGCCGGGGTGCCGAGGATGTTGAACGGGCGGGTGTTGCGCAGCAGCATGAGCTCGCGCGGCCGCAGGTTGTCGGGGGTGAGCTCGGCGAACGCGGGCGCGGGGATCGGCGTCGTCGGCATGACGATGAGATCGACGTCGGCGAACAGCTGGCCGGCGCGGCGGCGGATCAGCTGGAGCTCGTGGAGCTTCTCGATGTAATCGGAGGCCGAGACCTCGGCGCCGGTGTTGATGCGGAGCAGGGTCGCCGGCTGGTACTTGTCGGGCGACGACGCGGCCCAGCTGCGGTGGATCGCATAGGACTCGGTCTTGGCGACAGTGCGGTCGTCGTCGATCGGGAGCTCGACGTCGTGGAGCTGCGCGCCGAGGCTGACCGCGAGGGCGAGCGCGCGGTCGAGCGCG
>DASWOO010000524.1:0-12281 GCA_036404335.1 Kofleriaceae bacterium | reverse complement strand
GATCGCCAGGGATGCCCCCGCCACGTCGGGGCCAACGCCACCGGCGAGCCCACCGAGCCGTCCGTCGTTCTGGAAGTGATCCAGCCTAGGCGAGCAGCGCGAGCAGATCGTCGCGGGTGATCGCCGCGGCGCCACCGGCGTCGGCCAGGGCAGCATCGGCCAGGGCGCGCTTGCGGTCCTGTAGCTCGAGGATGCGCTCCTCGACCGTGTCGCGCGCGACCATGCGGTAGACCATGACCGACTTGTCCTGGCCGATGCGGTGGGCGCGGTCGGCCGCCTGATCCTCGACCGCGGGGTTCCACCACGGGTCGATCAGGAACACGTGGTCGGCCGCCGTCAGGTTGAGGCCGGTGCCGCCGGCCTTGAGCGACAGCAGCATCACCGGCGGGCCGTTGTCGGCCTGGAACGTCGCGACCACGCCGGCGCGATCGGTCGTCGTGCCGTCGAGCCGGTTGAAGCCGATGCCGGCCGCCGTCAGGTGCGGCTCGATCAGATCGAGCAGCGAGGTCCACTGCGAGAACACCAGCGCGCGGTGGCCGTCGGCGACCGCGTCGCCCAGCGCCTCGAGCAGGCGCTCGAGCTTGGACGAGCTCGGCGGCGGCGGCCCGCCGCGCAGGCCCAGCGGCAGCAGCGCCGAGTGGCACGCCGCCTGGCGCAGCCGGAGCAAGGCCTCGAGCGCGGCCATCACGCCGCCGCCGGCCTGCAGCATCGCGACGATCTCGCGCTGGGTCGACGCGCGGATCGCGTCGTAGGTCAGCCGCTCGGCCTCGTCGAGCTCCACGTACATGATCGCGTCGGTCCGCGGCGGCAGGTCGCGCGCGACCTCCGACTTCATCCGGCGCAGCACGAACGGCCGGATCCGCTCGCGGAGCTGGCTGGCCGCGTCGCGGTCGCCGAGCGAGATCGGCTCGCCCCAGCGCTCCTGGAAGTCGGTGCGGCCGCCGAGCAGCCCGGGGTTGGTGAAGTGCAGCTGGCTCCACAGCTCGTCGAGCCGGTTCTCGATCGGCGTGCCCGACAGCGTGACCTTCCAGCGCGCCTTGAGCTTGTACGCGGCGCGCGCGACCTGGCTGTCCGGGTTCTTGACCGTCTGCGACTCGTCGAGGATCACCGTGTCCCAGTGGACCGCGGCGAGCACGTCGGTGTCGTTGCGCAAGAGCGGGTAGCTGGTCAGCACGACGTCGGCCGTCGGGTCGAGCGTGCGGCGCGCGCCGCGGTACGCCGAGACCTTGAGGTCGGGCCGGAACTTCTTGGTCTCGGCCAGCCAGTTGAACAGCACGCTGGTCGGCGAGACCACGAGGGTCTTGCCGCGGACCGCCGCGAGCGCCTGGATCGTCTTGCCCAGGCCCATGTCGTCGGCGAGCACGCAGCCCAGGCCCGCGTCGCGGCAGAACGCCAGCCAGTCGACGCCGCGCTGCTGGTACGGCCGCAGCTCGCCGATGAACCCGGGCTCGGGCGGCGACACCGGGATGCCGTTGAACTCGCCGAGCAAGGGCTTCAGGCGATCGAGCTCGGGCGGCGGCGGCGCGTCGAGCTCCTCGCACAGCCGGGCGAGGTCGGGCAGGCCGAAGATCGGCACCTTGTGATCGTCGCCGCGCGACGCGAGCACGTCGGCGACGCGCTGGCCGTGCTGCTCGAACCACGCCATCGGGATCCGGCCCCAGCCGCCGCCGTTGAGCGGCACCAGGTCGACGCCCTGGCCCCACGCGCGCAGCGCGGCGTCGACCGACGCGCTGCGGCCGCCGCCGACCAGCTCGACCTCGACTCGCGAGCCGTCGATCGACAGCCGGGCCTCGAGCACCACGGCCTTGGCCGCGTTGGCGGCGCGCGCGTCGGTCCGCAGCCAGCCGCCGAGCTTGGAGTGCATCGTGGCCGCCTCCTTGCCGACGAACTCGACCCGGCGGCCGGGCACGAGGTTCAGGTCGTCGCGCAGCCGCAGGATCAGCTCCTTCTCGGCGTTGCGGTCGCGGATCGGCAGCGAGCCCTTCACGTGGACCAGCCGGTCGCCGTAGACCCGGGCGCGCGGCGGATCGCCGTACACCAGGGTCGGCATCACCAGCAGGCGGTCGCCGTCCTGCTCGACGTCGATGTCCATGCGCGGGGTCTCGCGCAGGCCGACCGACGGCAGGTTCTTCGACCGGATGTCGACCTCGACCCGCTCGGCCAGCTTGGTCAGCGTGCTGAGCAGCTCGGGGAACGCCGAGCGCGCGATCGGCGGGAACTGCTGCGGCAGCTTCTCGAGCTTGGCGCCCGACAGATCGACGTCGCCGATCGGCCGCAGCACGTTGTCCTTGGTCCGGACCACGCCCAGCGCGATCACCTCGCGCACGGCGGGATCGGGCTCGAACTTGAGCAGCACCCGGCCGCCCGACGAGTCCTCGACGATGATCCGCGGCTTGACCGGATCGGCGCTGGTCGTGACCGGCTCGCCCTTCCACATCACGTCGCGCGCCTCGGCGAGCACGGCGAGCAGGCCGTCGAGCCGCTCGCCGGTGACCGCGCCGGGCCGGACCGTGAGCAGGCGATCGGCGGTCAGGTCGGCCTCGATCGTCGCGATGTCTCCGGCCTTGCCGGCGGCGACCAGCGAGAGCAGCGCGCCCTTGAGCGGCTCGGTCTTGGTGTCGTTGCCGACCTTGCGGACCAGCACGCGCTCGACGGTGATGCCGCCGGGCGAGGGCGCCAGCAGGTAGCGCAGCTGCGCCATCGGCTTGGCGGGGTTACCGACGGGCAGTTGCTCGCTGGTCTCGGCCGCCTTGAGCGCGGCGAGCACCGCGGCGACGACGTGCGAGCACACCGACTCCTTGCCGGGGCACGAGCACTGCCATTCCTCATCCTTGGGGTTCAGCACCACCTCGAACGGCGTGGGACGGCCAGGGACGCGGACCTCGAATTCGAGCTCCTCGCCCACTTTTGCCCGGCCGGTGACCCGACCATCGCGTGCGAGCTGGATGCCTTGCGACCAGATGCGGTCCGTCGCCTCGGCGCGGATCACATCGCGAAGCGATTCGAGCACCGCCGGTGATTACCATGCAAGCACTCGACACGAAAGGCGTGCTAGCCTCCCTGTGCGCATGGGAGCCGAGCATCCTACCGACGACGCCGAGGACGAGGGCCTCGTCGTCGCCATGGCGCGCGGAGAGCGCGCCGCCCTGGCTACCTTGTACGAACGCCACTCGGCGTTGCTTCTGGGGCTTGCGCTGAGAATCGTTCGTGAGAAACGTGAGGCCGAGGACCTCCTACACGACGTGTTCCTGGAGGCGTGGCGAAGCGCCAAGGATTTCGATCCGAAGCGCGGGCGGGTTCGTACCTGGTTGGCCATTCGTATGCGCTCTCGTGCTCTCGACCTGCAGAAGTCAGCTCGCGTATCCCGGAACACGGGAGATGGCGGGCTCGAGCTGCTGGTCGACGAGGCCGAGGGCTCGAGCCCCGATCACGGCCGGGTTCGCGGCGCGCTCGCCGCGCTTGCCCAGGACCAGCGTCGGGTGCTCGAGCTGGCGTACTTCGAGGGGCTGTCCTGCACCGAGATCGCCGTGCGCGTGTCGATCCCGGTGGGCACCGTCAAGTCGCGCATCGCCGCAGGCCTCGACCGCCTGCGCGCGGGGCTCGCCACCCACGCCTCGGAGAAGTCATGACGTCGGGAGAGCTGCAAGAGCTACTGCCGCTATATGCGCTCGGGATCCTGGAGGCTGATGAAGCCACCACGGTCGAGCGCGCGGTCGCCGCGGATGCCCGGCTCGCCACCGAGCTGAGCACGTACCAGGAGACCGCCGGGCAGATCTGCGCGGTGACTCGCCCCGTCGCGCCGGGGTCCGACGTGTTCGCCCGGCTGCTGGCGTCGGTCGGGCACGGCCGGTTCGATGCGTTCGCGACGCGGATGGCCAAGCTGTTCGACGTCGCGGTCGAGCGGGCGCGCGAGCTGCTCGGGCTGATCGAGCGGCCGGCGTCGTGGGTGCCGCAGATCCCGGGCATCTCGCTGGTCCACTTCGATGGCGGCCCGGCGGTGGCCGCGGCTGATTGCGGCTTCGTCCGGCTCGAGCCGGGCGCGACGTTCCCGCCGCACAGCCACCTGGGCGAGGAGCTGGTCACGATCCTCAGCGGCCAGGTGCGCGATGCCACCAATGACCGGGTGCTCGGCCCCGGTGAGGACTACCTCCAGGTCGAGGGCAGCTTGCACTACCTGGTGTGCGTCGGCGACGAGCCGTGCATTTACGCGTCGCGGGCCACCAACGGCATCGCGCTCGGCGGGGTGCGCGTGCGGCCGATGACGCGCTGACCGCTGCGGGTGTAAGGTAGCGGCATGACCAGCGACGATGGCATGTGGATGGTCGGCACCATCCGCAGCCTCGAGCTCCACACGCTGGGCGCGAAGTTTCAGAACGTCACCGCGCGCCAGGTCGCGAAGCTGCAGCTCGATCTCGAGCGCGCGACCGACGACACCGGCGCCGAGCTCGACATCCGCAACCTGGCCGATCTGCACTTCCAGGGGCCGGCCGAGCTGGTGTCGCGGTTCGCCGTCGGCGACCGGGTGCAGATCGTGACCAGCGCCGAGGCCAGCCTGCACATCTCGAGCATCAAGCCCGCGCCGCTGTCGTAGCTACCAGGTGATCGTGCCCTCGTCGGCATCCTGGCCGCCGTAGATCACGACGCTGAGCTGCTTGGTCCGGCCGTGCGGGCCGGTCGCCTTGACCTTGTGCGGCCCCGGCGGCAGCGGCAGCTGGGTCAGCGGGGTCTCGCCGATCAGCTTGTTGTCGACGTAGATCTGGGTCTTGGCGGAGGCGTTGATGCTGAAGAACCCGTAGCGCGACCGCGCGCGGATCTCCTCGCGGCTCAGCTCGCCCGGCGCGTCGGCCGGCGGGAGCTGCGCGTCGAGCGCGGCGTCGGCCGGGGCGGGCGCGACCTCGTGTTGCGCCGCCAGATCGCCGCGGGTCGCGAAGAAGATCCCGACGCCGCCGAGGATCAGCACGCCGACCGCGATCGCCGCGTTGCGCACCGACTTGAGGCGGTGGCTGCGCAGCAGATCGGTGCTCGGATCGATCATCCACGAGTCGGGCGCCACGGTCTCCGACAGATCGAGCACCGGCAGCGAGCCGGGCGACGGCGTCAGCCGCGCGGTCGGCGCGTGGACCATCACCGACGGCACCGCCTCCATCGGCCCGGTCCCCAGCCGCGCCGGCCGCATGCCCGCGCTGCCGAACTCGCCGCTCCGCGCCTCGGGCACGCCGAAGCTCACCGGCGGCGGCTGGGTCGGCCGCGCCCGCGGCGGGGCGATCGGCGCCGGCTCCTCGGCCGCCTTGAGGATCTCGTCGCGCGCGGCCATCTCGTCGCCGAAGTCGGTCGAGAGCAGCCGCGCCAGGTCCTGCGGCGTCGCCGGCCCGCCGAGCGTCGCCACCGAGTTGCGGATCGCGTTGCCGAACGCCAGCGCGGTGTCGAACCGGCCGTTGGGATCGCGCGCCATCGCCTGGAGCAGCGCCGCGCGCATCCCGGGCGGCAGATCCGGCCGGCGCTCGCGGATCTCCGGGATCGGCTCCTCGGTGATCGCCTTGAACGTGAGGAAGTCGGAGTCGCGGTGGAACAGCCGGCGGATCGCCAGCATCTCGTACATCACGACCGCGAGCGCGAACACGTCGCTGCGCCGGTCGAGCTCCTTGCCGAGGATCTGCTCGGGCGACATGTACGCGTTCTTGCCCTTGACCGTGCCGGTCCGGGTCCGCGAGTTGGCGCCGCGCGCCTTGGCGATGCCGAAGTCGAGCAGCTTCACCAGGCCGTCGGCACACACCATCATGTTCGGCGGCGACACGTCGCGGTGCACGACGTTCATCGGCATCCCGTCGGGGCCGCGTGCCTCGTGCGCCGCGTGCAGCCCCTCGCAGGCCTGGACGATGATGCCGGCGACGACCCGGAAGTCGAGCATCTTCCCGGCCTTCGACAGCCGGGTCATCATCCGCGACAGCGGCACCCCGTGCAGGTACTCCATCGAGATGAACCACGTGCCGGCGTACTCGCCGAACGCGTGCACGTGGCACACGTTCTTGTGGATCAGCTTGCTCGCGAGGTCGGCCTCGTCGCGGAACATCGTGACGAAGTGCTCGTCCTCGGCGAGGTGCGGCAGGATCCGCTTGAGCACCAGCAGGTCGCGCTCGGGCGCCCCCGTCGGACGCGCCAGAAAGATCTCGGCCATGCCGCCAGTCGCGAGCTTCGCGAGGAGCTGATAGCTGCCAAAATCTCGAGCGTCGCGCGGGACGAGCGTCCCCGCCGGGATCGTCACGGAGCTCATTATGCCCGAGCGATTCCCACAATTTAAGCCTCTGCTGGCACAGACCTGACCGGAACGGGGGTGCGCCGGTCACATTGGCCTACCCGGCGCCACATAAGTGCGCCTGACTGGCGCGATCATCAGCATCCGGTCATGGCGCGTCACCGGACGGTCGGCTGCGGGCTGCAACCGTGAGCGAACCCTGACCAGTTTGCCGGCCGGGGCAGCGCATCATGCCGGGGATGACCACCTCGACCGCTGCCCCCGACGAAGCCAAGCTCGATCGGCCGCGCTGGATCGACAACGCGCCGTTCTGGGGCGTCCACCTCGCCGCGATCCTCGGGGCGGTCGCGGTCGGCTGGAGCACCCGCGCGCTGGTCTGGCTGGTCGGCAGCTACCTGGTGCGGATGTTCGCGATCACCGCGGGCTACCACCGCTACTTCTCGCACCGCACGTTCAAGACCAGCCGTGTGTTCCAGTTCATCCTCGCGCTGCTCGCGATGTCGAGCGCGCAGCGCGGCGTCCTGTGGTGGGCCTCGCATCACCGCCACCACCACAAGCACTCCGACGGCCCGGCCGACGTCCACTCGCCGCGCCAGCGCGGGTTCTGGTGGTCGCACGTCGGCTGGATGCTTGGCGAGCGCCACAAGGCGACCCACGGCGACCGGATCCGCGACTTCATCAAGTACCCCGAGCTCCGATTCCTCGATCGCTGGGACCTGGCGGTCGCCGTCGCGTGGGGCTTCGCGCTGTACTTCATCGGCGGGCCCACCGCGCTGTTCTGGGGCCATTTCATGTCGCTCGTGATCGCCTGGCACGCGACGTTCTGCATCAACTCGCTCGCCCACGTGTGGGGCTCGCGCCGCTACGCCACCACCGACGACTCGCGCAACAACCTGTGGCTCGCGCTCGTCACCCTCGGCGAGGGCTGGCACAACAACCACCACCACTACCAGCGCTCGGCCCGCCAGGGCTTCCACTGGTGGCAGGTCGACATCTCGTTCTACGTGCTCAAGGGGCTCGAGGCGCTGCACATCGTCTGGGATGTCCAGGGCGTGCCCAAGCACGTCCGCGACGAAGAGGTCGCGCCCGAGCGCGCCCGCGTGCTCGCGATCCCGGCGAGCGAGTAGCCGCTCGCTCTCGGCTAGACGTTCGGCGACGCGATCGGCGGCGGCGGGACGAGGTAGTCGAAGTAGGCGTTCGGGTTGCCGGCCTTGCCGTCCATCGCGGCGCGCGCGACGTTGAACATCTCGCGCGCGGTGACGTAGTGCAGCTCGGTGCCGTCGCGCATGTAGCTGCGCAGCGCGCGGTGCAGCGCGTGGCCGCCGTCGCCGAGCAGCGACGCGGCGGTCTTCTCGATCGCGCCGTGGGTGTGGACCTTGACGAACACCCACTCGGGGCGGCCCTCGATGTGGATGCCCTGGTTGATCCAGGTGTCGACCCGCGCCGCGCTCGGCGGATCGTCGCCGGTGATCGCGCCGTTCTCGATCCGCACGCCCACGCCCTTGCGCGCGAGCGACAGCGGGCCGGTGATCATCAGCAGACGGTCGTCGTAGTGCGCGCCGACCCGCGCGCGCTCGCCGTGCTCGTACGACCGCTTCTGGCTAAGGTCGCCGGTCGGCCAGTAGATCTGGTTGACCTTGTCCGGCTGGCACGGATCGGGCGCCGACGGGAACGTCAGGTCGACGTAGCAGCCCAGCTCGTGCAGCATGATCAGCTCGTCGTCGACGCCGCACCACTTGCCCTCGGGGTGGCCGTTGGCGAGGGTCCAGTTGCCGTGGATGAACGCCCAGCGAAACCCGGTCGTGTCGCGCGAGATGTGGCCGTGCTCGCTGAACGTCTTGAGGTGCTCGGTGATCCGCGGCGCGAGGGTGTGGCGGGTGTCGCCGTCGTGGTGGAGGTGGAACTCGACCTCGCCGAACCCGCCGCGCGCCAGCTTGGCGAGCTGATCGAGGAAGTGCGGGCGATATTCCTCGCCCGGGAAGAACCAGCCGTGGCGCGGCGGGCGGCCGTCGCTGTCGCGGTAGTGGCCGAGCGCGGGGTAGCGCTCCGCCCACACGTCGACGCGCTGCACGCCGACGTCGTCGGGCGCGTGGCCCCACAGCGGCTCGTAGTGATCGCACAGCGCGAATAAGATGTGGCGCTCCCCGGTCGCATGTGACGTTCGCGCACGGCGGATCAGGTGACGGCCGTAGTCGCGGATCCAGTACTGGAGGTTCTTCTTGCGCAGTCGGCTTAGCACGCTGGCTGCATGGTAGCTCCAACCAGGCCCACAATGGATCTCTACGGACCGCTCCTCGCTAAAGCTCTGTTCCCCGCGTTCGAAGCTGTGCGTGGACGCCCCACCGTCCCGCTGATCAAGTTCCTGCGCGGCACCGAGCATTGGTCGCTCGACGCGCTCCACGATCTCCAGGGCGGCCTGCTGCGCCGGCTGATCCGCCACGCCTACTCGAGCACCGCGTACTTCCGCAAGGTGCTCGACGAGCGCGGGCTGTCGCCGGCCGACTTCCACCACCCGTCGGACCTACGCCACCTGCCGCTGCTCGACCGAGATCTCGTGCGCGATACCCTCGACGCGCGGACCTCGAACGCGCCGCCGCACTGGGTGATCAAGAAGGCGACGAGCGGCACGACCGGCACCCCGGTCGTCGTCAAGTACAACGCCGAGTCCCGCCACTGGCGCGACGCCACCCGCTGGCGCGGCTACGGCTGGGGCGGCTACCAGGTCGGCATGCGCGCGCTCCACTACTGGGGCGAGCCGCCGGCGTCGAACAGCTGGGTCAAGCGCAAGAAGCTCGCGCTCGATCGCGCGCTCAAGCGGGACCTGTACGTCGACTGCATCGAGCGCAGAGACGCGGCCTTGGCGCACACCGTGCGCGAGGTCGAGCGCTTCCGTCCAGAGGTGATCGTCGCCTACGCCGCCGGGGCCGCGGCGCTCGCCCGCTACGTCAACGCCCAGGGCCTGCGCACGTGGGCCAACATCCCCGTGATCGTCGGCGCCGAGCGGCTGTGGCAGCGCGACCGCGACGAGATCAAGGCCGCGTTCGGCCCCGCGTTCGAGACCTACGGCTGCCGCGAGGTCATGCTGATCGCGTCCGAGTGCGAGGCCCACGACGGCATGCACCAGTCGATGGAGAACCTGATCGTCGAGGTCCTCGTCCGCGAGCCCGACGGGACGATCCGCGCCGCCAACCCCGGCGAGAGCGGCGAGGTCGCGATCACCGATCTCCATAACCTCGCGTGCCCGATGATCCGCTACATCACCGGCGACCTGGCGGTGGCGCTGGCGCCGACCCGCTGCGCGTGCGGCCGGTACCTCGCGCGGCTCGGGCCGATCGAGGGCCGGGTCACCGAGACCCTGCACGACGGCCGCGGCAACGCGGTCGGCGGCCTGGTGTTCAACGTGCTGATCGGCGTGCTCGATCACGTCGCGCGCAACTTCCAGATCGTGCAGAAGGCCGACCGCAGCGTGATCATGCGCGTCGTGCCCAACCTCGGCGACCGGCTGCCCGAGCGCGAGCTGCGCGCGGTCCACGACTTCGCGGCGAAGTACCTGCCGGGCACGCCGTTCCGGGTCGAGTACGTCGATAAGATCCCGCTCACGGCGGCCGGCAAGCGCAAGGTCGTGATCGTCGAGAAGCCCGAGCTCGCCGAGGGCTCGGGGCCGATCGACCTCCGGAGTGACCTCGGGGGCGACGGTGTGTGCGAGCTGGTGTCAGCCGGCTCGGACCGGCTCGGACCGGCGACAGGCTCGGTGATTCCCGCTAATATGTAGGGCTTGATCGACCTGTACGGGCCTTTACTGGCCAGGGCGTTGTTTCCTGCATTCGAGGCTGTCCGGGGGCGTCCCACGGTCGGCCTCCTGCGCAAGCTGCACCAGTCCGAGCGCTGGTCGTCCGACGAGCTGCGCGGGCTGCAAGTCGGCCTGTTCCGCCGGTTGATCCGCCACGCGTATCGCCACACGGCGTTCTATCGCCAGGTGCTGGACGACCGCGGGCTGACCCCGGAGGCGTTCTCGTCGCTCGACGACCTGCACAAGCTGCCGCTGCTCGAGCGGCCGGTGCTGCGCGCCAGCCTCGACACCCGGACCGCGACCGCGCCGCCGTACGTCGAGATCACCAAGACCACGAGCGGCAGCTCGGGCGAGCCGGTGACCGTCAAGTACAACGCCGAGTCGCGACACTGGCGCGACGCGACCCGCTGGCGCGCCTACGGGTGGGGCGGCTACCAGATCGGCCAGCGCGCCGTGCATTACTGGGGCGCGGGGTTCGCGCCAACCACCACGTGGTGGAAGCAGCAGAAGGCGCACATCGATCACCGGATCAAGCGTGACCTGTACATCGACTGCACGCCGCGCGGCGACGCGGCGCTGCGCGACGTGGTCGACCGGCTGCGGCGCTACCAGCCGAGCACGATCGTCGCCTACGCCAGCGGCGCGGCCGCGCTGGCGCGGTTCGTCAACGATCACAACCTGCGCGCGTGGAACGACATCTCGGTGCTGACCGGCGCCGAGGGCCTGATGGCGCCGGACCGGGCGGCGATCGAGCGAGCGTTCGGGCCGGCGTTCGACACCTACGGCTGCCGCGAGGTCATGCTGATCGGCGCCGAGTGCGAGGCCCACGACGGCATGCACACGTCGATGGAGAACCTGATCGTCGAGCTCGTGGTCCGGGAGCCCGACGGCACCTGCCGCGCGGCCAAGCCGGGCGAGACCGGCGAGGTCGTGGTCACCGACCTGCACAACCTGGCGTGCCCGATGATCCGCTACGTCAACGGCGACCTCGCGGTCGCGCGCGACGAGCAGCCGTGCGCCTGCGGCCGCGGCCTGGTCCGGATCGGGCCGATCGAGGGCCGGGTCACCGAGACCCTGTATGACGGTCAGGGCCGGGCGGTCGGCGGGCTGGTGTTCAACATCCTGTTCGCGGCGATCGGCAAGATTGCGCATAGCTTCCAGGTGGTGCAGCGCCGCGATCGCAGCGTGGTGTTCAAGATCGTGCCGCTGACCGGCACGATGATGCCGGAGCGCGAGGCCCGGATCCTGCGCGACTACGCCGACAAGTACCTGCCCGGCGTGCCGTTCACGATCGAGGTCGTCGACGACATCCCGCTGACCGCGGCGGGCAAGCGCAAGGTGGTCGTCGTCGAGAAGTCGGCCTAGACTTCTCCCCGTGACTGTTCCACTCGTCGTCGTCACCGGCTTCCTCGGCGCGGGCAAGACCACGCTGGTCAACCAGCTGCTCGCGCGGCGGGCGGCGCGCGGCGCCACCGACAAGCTCGGCGTGATCGTCAACGAGCTGGGCGAGGTCGGCATCGATGGCGAGCTGCTGGGCGGCGAGGCGACGCGCCAGGTCGAGCTGCCCGGCGGCTGCGTGTGCTGCGTGCTGGGCGACGAGCTCGCCACGACCCTGCTCGAGCTGGTCGAGCGCAACCCGGGGCTATCGGCGATCGTGCTGGAGACCACCGGCGTGGCCGAGCCGCTGCCGATCGCCTGGGCGGTCGGCAAACCGCCGGTCAGCGGGCAGGTCCGCATGGCCGCGGTGGTCACGCTGGTCGATGCCACCCAGTTCTTCGCGTCGCGCGAGGTCTCGGCCTCGGTCGAGGCCCAGGTCGCCTACGCCGACGTGCTGCTGATCAGCAAGGCGGCGCTCGCGCCCGGCGAGACTACCCGGGTCGAGGCCGCGGCGCGGCAGCTGGCACCCAGGGCGCTGGTCCGGCACGGCACCACGGCGGACCACGCGGCGTGGCTCGAGGCGCTGCTGGCGGATCCGCCGCTGGACCGGGACGTGCCGGAATCTGCCTCGCTGAATGGGCAGGCCCCGACGCTAGTTAGCGATCACGTGCATACCGACGAGTGTCGTCATCTCGACAGCCACGGTGCTCACGGAATCGACAGCGTGTGGACGCCCGCGGCGGGCGCGCTCAATCTCGAGGAGCTGTGCGACCAGCTCGCCGAGCTCCCGGCCAACTATGTGAGGATCAAGGGGATCGTGCGCGACGCGGCGGGAGCATGGCACGTGGTGCACCGCGTCGG
>DASWOO010000523.1:0-1527 GCA_036404335.1 Kofleriaceae bacterium | reverse complement strand
GAGCACGACCCGCTCGTCCGACGCGGTCGGCAGCTCGAGCAGGCGCTCGGGCGCCCGGCCGCGCAGCCGGATCGCCGCGCGCGCCAGGTCGGCGGCGAACAGCGGCGGCACGAACTTCGCCGGCAGCTCGACGCCGAACCGCCGCACGGCCTCGCGCGCGACCTCGTAGGCGTCGGCGAACCGCGCCAGGTTCGTGTAGTAGTGGATCATCTTCTCCCAGACCTCGGCGCGCGCGGCGTCGGTATGGGCCAGCTCGCCGGCCTGACGGTAGAAGCCCTCGGCGCGCTCGAACGCCAGGGCGCGGACCGCGAGATCGGCGGCGGCGAGGTAGCGCTCCGCGGCACGCGCCAGGTCGCCGGCGCCGCGCCAGTGCGCCGCCAGGGTCTCGGGCGCCGCGGTGGTCTCGAGGCAGATCGCCAGGCGGTGGTGATGATCGCGCAGCGTCTCGGCCGACAGGTGCGCGACCACCGACTCGCGGATCCGGTCGTGGAACGCCTGGATGTCGTCGTCGAGGCTGGGCCCGCTGCCGCGCACCAGCTGCTCGGCGCGCAGCCCGGTCACGACCTCGGGCGGCATCAGCGGCACGCCGGCGGCGAGCTGGGCGTCGCGCAGCCGGATCGGCTGGGCGGCGACCGAGATGATCTCGACCAGCGCGCGGGCGTCGTCGTCGAGCTTGCACACCCGGCGCCACAGCACGTCGTCGAGCGGCGGGGCGTCGCCGCTGACCACGCCGTCGCCGGACTCCAGATCGCGGACCAGCTCGTGGATGAACAGCGCGTTGCCCTGCGACTCGCGCACCACCCACGCCGCGCGCGCCGCCGCGTCGGGCCGGTCGCGGCCGATCAGCTCGAGCGCGAGCGCGGCGGTCTCGTCGCTGGTCATCGCGTCGACGCGGATCGTCCCGCCGACCTGCGACGCCTCGCGGATCGCCGGCGACGCGCCGAGCGCGGCCAGGCACGGGGTCTGGGCCTCGTCCTCGCTGCGATACGCCAGCACCAGCAGCAGGTGCAGGCCGTCCGGCGGCGACAGCAGCTCCGACAGCAGGCTCGCGCCGTCGAGGTCGCCCCACTGCACGTCGTCGATGTAGACCAGCAGCGGCCGGCGCCGCGACACCCGGACCAGCAGCTGGCGCAGCTCGGCGAACGCCTGCTGGCGCAGCGCGCGGGGATCGTGGCTCTCGGCGCCGGGCGCGGCGTCGGTCCACGCCGAGACCCGTTCGAAGATCGGGAACACCCGGAGCAGCGCCGGGAGCTCCTCGGGCGCGAGCCGCGCCGCGTCGTCGGGCGGCATCCGCACCAGGTGCGAGGCCAGCGCGTCGACCACGTTGTCTACGGTCTTGTACGGCACCGACTCCTGCTCGTAGCACCGGCCGGCGAGCACGGTGACGTCGCGGTCCGCGGCCAGCTCGTCGATGAACCGGTGGACCAGCGCGGTCTTGCCGGCGCCCGACGAGCCGATCACCCGGCACACCGCGGCGCGGCCGGTCGCCGCCGCGGCGAACGCGCGGTGCAGCTGGCCCAGCTGGGC